>JACPGN010000070.1 GCA_016182435.1 Lentisphaerota bacterium
ACACGGCTTCGCGGTCGGCTCCATCCAGCCGTTGGCGGGCGAGCTGCTCATCGCGGTCCACGATCCCCACCACGCGCAAATCGCTCGCCGCGGCGCGGAAGACGCTTTTTACCAGGCAACTCAGGCGCAGGCCGTAGCCGACAACTCCCAAGCGGATCATGTGCAATCTCCCGCAAGTGCTCGGTGGTTATACATACCGACATAAGTCAACGCCGCGTGAGGGCACGCGGCCTACAGAAAATAGCTGACATTGTAGGCCCGGTGCCTCCACCGGGCGCACTGGATTTATGTCGCCATGTATGGAAACGCGCGGCTGACCATATCGGCTTAACTCTTGAAAGTCAAGCAAGCCCTGTAGTTTCCGCCATGGCGGATCCGCCAAATGCGGAAAGCGCAGCGCATACTACAGGGCAAGCGCGCCGCAACGGAACGCTGACCGGCAATTTGGCGCTTGAATTAGGCCTTCGGCAACTAAAAACTGTAGCCGGCCTCGCTGAGGCCGGTCCGGGGTCGGCGACCCCGGCTACAACATTGAAATTCCTATGTGTTGAATTGGCTTGATAACTCACGAACAGCCGCATAGCATCTATCAAAGGTTACCGCCACAACACAACAAACCGGATCTTTTAAAAGGAGGCATTGAGATGAGAATCATTATTATTCTGGTATGCGGATTATTCTTTTTCGGCGTGGTTCAGGAGCAGATGGGCCTGCCCACCGAAGCCTTGGCGCAGGTGGGTTCCTCCATCAGCGCCGACGGCAGTGCGCCCAACAACAACGCCATGCTGGATGTGCAATCGCCCCTGACCGGCGACGGCAAAGGGATCCTGATTCCGCGGCTTACCCAGGCCCAGCGTACCACGGCCAGCGCATCCGTAGCCGGAGGGCTGCTCGATGATTCCGGCAATCTGCGCGGCGGCGCCGCGCAGGGGCTGATCGTTTATCAGACCGACGGCTCACAGGGCTTGTATTTCAATACCAGCCAAGCGGCCGCCCCCGCCTGGGTATATCTGGGCAACTCTACGACCAATTATCTGCCGCTCACCGGCGGGACGATGAGCGGCGCCTTGAACATGGGCGCGCAAATTGTCAGCAATGTGGCTTATATTGATTTCGATGGGAATAGTGTTTCTGTCGGTCGGGGAGCAGACGGGATCAGTTCCGGCGCGGCGGTGGGATATCAGGCCAACGGTTCTGGTTCCGGCGCGGCCTTAGGCCGGGAGGCCAACGGTTCCGACTCCGGCGCGGCGGTGGGATATATGGCCAACGGTTATTATCTCGGCGCGGCGGTGGGTCGGCAGGCCAACGGCTCTTACGGCGCGGCGATGGGAGAGTTGGCCGACGGCGCAAACTCTGGTGCGGCGCTGGGGCGGTCGGCCAACGGATATAATGGCGTGGCAGTGGGATATTCGGCCAACGGTTATGATACCGGTGTAGCGGTAGGAATGATGGCCCAAGGCACAAATTATGGCATGGCGATGGGATATCTGGCCAACGGCTCAAGAACGAATGTGGCAATCGGCGCGGGGGCCGATGCGCAGGGCGGCATCCTGCGGATCGCCATCGGCAGTAGTGTGATCAACACTCAGGACTATACCGCCGCCATTCGCGGCACGCTTTACTTAGATGGCGGTACCGGCGTAATGACCCGCGCCACCTTCGGCTCGGGCAACTGGACCGCCAAAACCTTTGAGATTGACCATCCGCTGGACCCGGAAAACAAAATCCTGCGGCATTATTGCTTAGAAAGCCCGCAGGTCTGGAATGTCTATGCCGGCAACGCCCAATTAGTCAACGGCCAGGCGGTGGTGCAACTGCCGGATTATTACTCAGCCCTGAACCTGGTCGGCTCGGAGATTTACAGCCTGACGCCGATCAGTCCGCAGGTTCAGGCCAATGCGGTAGTTAAACAAAAGGTATTGGGCAACGCCTTTGTAATTGCCGGCAACATAGACATGGAAGTTTCCTGGACGATCAAGGTGCTGCGCAACGATCCGGGCTGTCTGGCGGACTTGCAGAGAAGGCCGGTGGAGCAGTTTAAGAAGGAATTTGAAACTGGAAATTAGAAATTTGGGGAAGAGATGAAGCAGGTCTACTGGTTGCCTATTGGGGTCCCCCGGTATGGCATTCGTGGCATTTAAGGTCGCCAACGTCGCCGGCGGGATGTTCAAAGGGCAGCCCCTGGGTATTGAGCTGTTGTAATTGCTCGCCCGCGCCCTGGGCCAGGATCACGTGGCAGGTGGTACAGTCGTTCGCTTTAATACCTTGCTTGCCGTCGGCCGTCTTATGTTCGCCATCATGGCAGCGGAAGCAGCCAGGGAAGTACAGATGGCCGAGGTTATTGGGATGAACCTTCCAACTGGTCTGCATTTCGGGGAAGAAATTGTTACGATATATTTTTTGGACTTCATCAATGGCCTTGCGATAGCGGGGGTCAGCGGGATACTGCGCATGGATGGCGGTGGCGATCTTTTGCAGCGCTTCCGTTGTGGTCGCATAAGGCTGAGTGAGAACCTCCACGGCAACTTTCTTGATGAATGGTAAAGCGGCGTCGAGCAGGCCGAGGGAAATAGCCATATTCACCGCTTCATCCGGTGTCTGAAAAATATGCGTCGGGCGGTTGTGGCAATCCATGCAGTCCATCCGGCGGATGATATCTTTTCCCGGCTCGCGCTTGAAATCCGGTGTCTGAAACTCCGTCACCACGAGCTGTTGATCCACCACGCGCACCCAGGGGATGACCTGGCGCAGCTCATCGCGGGCGATGTATTCAATCCAGTTGCCGACGTTCATGTGCCAGTGGATACCGCCCACCGGCCCGCGGGTAAGGTCGCTGCCGCCGACTTTCAGCGACACTCGCACAGTGAATGGGGTATTGCTCTTATCGGACAGAAAATGGGGGTAGCTGCGATCAAGATTACCGGAGAACTTTTGCGGCCAATGGCACTGTTCACAGGTCTCCTGGGCCGGGCGCAGGCTTTTAATCGGGGTTTTGAGGGGACGCTCGAACTTATTGAAAAGCGTGGCATAGACCTGCTGGAGGCCGCTGATCTTAGCTTTGACATACCAGGCCGCGCCGGGACCGATATGACATTCCGAACATTCGATCCGCGCATGGGGCGAATGCTGATAAGTCGTGAATTCCGGATTCATCACGGAATGGCAGGCCTGACCGCAGAACTGGACTGATTCGCTGAAATGGTAGCTGCGATAACTGGCGACCGCCGCGAACAACAGAAAAATCAGGCTGCCGGCCACAAATAGAATAATGTTGCGCCGGGCCTGCGGCTGGGACATGTCCAGGATAAACAGCGGGGGCGGTCCGCCGCTGTATCTCGCCATTTGGCGCCGCGCGATAATGAGACCTAGCGCAACCAAGATGAGGCCGGTGACCAGAACAAAGGGCAGGATCAGGTAGGCCAGAATCCCGATATAAGGATTGCCACTCGGCGACGACAAATCCAGGAGCAGGAGCAGGATAAAAGAGAAGAAGCCGCCGATGACCACCACGAGACCAACGAGACTAAGCCAATTGCGAAAAATGGAAGGCCTTGGCCTTGAAGATTGATTTTCTGAAGGTGGATTTTGCAAGGTCACCGTTACACCTGTATTTTTTCCGCGTCCGGGAACAGTGAGACGATCTGGTGAAAGATATAAAGAATGCCAAATGGCAGCGTGAAGATGATCGCCGCCATGATCAATCCTTCCTTTTCCCATAGTCCCGGGAAATAACTGGTGAACCCGCGCATGGACTTGGACAGCAATTGACCGCCAATCACCACGTTCCAACGCATAAGCAGGACCTGGGCCAGCAGCATGGTGGCCGACAGCCAGATCAGCAAGTGGGCCGTCCGTTCGCGCAGCCGGAACAACGCCGTCACGGCCAGCATGAAGAACGGTATGAGGGAGAAAACGAAAAACTGCAGGACGATGTAGGATAGGAAAAGTCTGGTGCGGATGAGGTGGATCAGAACCTCCGTCTCCTCGGTCTGCTCGTAGGCGATGGACAACAGTTCCAGCAGTTCGAGAGACACGGCGACCATCATGAAAGCCCAGAGGTACTTACCGAGGGACCGCGCGCAGGCGGCATCCACCTTCCAGCCGTTGAGCCGCGCCACGATGAAGTAATGAAAGATGAGCACCGAGATTCCGGACACTATGGCCGAGAAGATGAAAATGACGAACATCAGCGGCGTGGACCACCACGGATTCGCCTTGATGGAGCCGAAGAGAAATCCGACGTACCCGTGCAGGATGCAGGCCAGGGGGATGCCGAGGCCGGCGAGGAATCTGGTGATCCGGTGGTCCGCCGCGCGCGTGGCCTCTGTGTCCGCAAGGTTGAACAGCACAATTGCCCGGCAGATCCGGGGCGCAAGCCCCTGTCCCCGGGAGCGCGCAATGAAATCGCCGCGCATGGCAAACCAGATCTCCAGCGCCACCAGCAGCAGGTAGGCGCTATAGATATAGCCGAACCCCGCCATCGCCGAGGTGAAGTGCGGGGTAATCATGATATTGAAAGCCCGTTCGGGATGCCCCAGGTGAACCAGCAGGGGCAGCGTGGCGAACAGCAGGAAAACGAACGCGGACACCAGCGAGAACCGCGCTATCGGCCGGAGTTCTTCCCGCCCGAACACATGGTAGAGCGAGGAAACGATGAAGGCGCCGGCCACGAGTCCGGTGATGTACGGATACAGCACAATCATCACCGTCCAGGTCACATTCAGTTCATTGGGAAAAACATAGTTCATCAGATCACCTCAATACCAAGGTCAATATAGTAGCATTTGGGGTGCGTACCCATCTCCGGCTTGAGGAGCCGGAACTGGCGCTGCTTCAACAGGACCGAGAGCCGGCTGGCCGGATCGTTAAGATCGCCATAAATGCGCGCGGCCTTGGGGCAGGCCAGTACGCAGGCCGGCGGCAAACCGCGCGAAATCCGGTGATAACAGAATGTGCATTTGTCAGCCACATGCGTGACCGGATGAAGGAAGCGGGTGCCGTACGGACAGGCATGGATGCAATAGCCGCAACCGATGCAGCGCTTCCGATCAACCAGAGCCACCCCCTCCGGGGTCGAGTAGGCCGCGCCCACCGGACAGACCTGGCTACATACCGACTTCTCGCAGTGGTTGCATAGCTTCGGCACAAAGAATGCTTTTACGGCGCCGGCGGCGGGGTCTTCCCGGAATACGTAGTTGTCGCGCGAAGCCACATCTACCTGCACTTGGCCGGCGGCGCTGACCCGGAAGCGCTCGATCCAAGTCCGGAAATAACCTTCGGGAACGTCATTTTCCGCCCGGCACGCCCGCATGCAAGTGCAGCATCCGATACAACGGGAAACATCCACCGCGTAGGCGTAGTAGGGGCGTTTCGCCGTGGAGGACGACTCCTTCGCCGCCGCGGACCTGGGAAAGAGCCAGACTATGATTCCGCCCGCCATGCCGGCGGCCAAGCGGCGGATCATTGTGCGGCGGATCATGAGACAGTTACAATCCATGGTGTTTCTCCTTGGAATACAGGACGTGGATTTGCTCCTGGTGGCAGGTCACACACTCACGCCTGGGATCGGGTGGATCGCTGGAGAAGTCCTTGATATGGGCTGGCCACTCGATGGTCGGCGGACTGACCGGCGACTTGAACTCGGCCTTGCGGTGGCACAAGAGACAGAACCTGGGATCGGCGTTCTGGACGATTCGACCCGAAAACGACGTTTCGCGGATGAAGAGGTGGCAGGCCTTGCAGCGGAGCTGCGCATGCGCGCCCTTCTCAAAAGACTTGACCAGTTCAGAATGGCAATAGTTACACTGAAAGATTGCCGGATGACCAGCCGGCTTTATCAGCGACGCATCCGTGCGGCCGATGTGACATTCTCCGCAATCATGGACCAGCGGGTGCATACGGGCGGTCCGCAGGTCGTGGTCCAGGTACAGCGGTTCGTGGGGAGAATGGCAGCGGGTGCAGACGATGGCGGGATCGTCCACCCCCACAAGCTGGAAATGGTCATGCAAATCCACCTGCGGGAACGAGCCGAAACGCGCGTCAAGCAGGCGATGGCACGTCAGGCAGTCCTCCTTGGCGTTGGGACGGGGCAGCGCCGCCGTGGGGTCATTGACGTGTTCCCATCCGGGCCCGTGGCAACTTTCGCATTCGACCGAGGCGTGCGCATCCTTGGCATGGAGCGCGGCGATATCCGCGTGGCATTCGGCGCAGGCCGAGCGGCCAACATGGCGGCTCAGGCGGGACTTTTCCTCGTCCATGGCGGCAACGCGATAGAACCCGTCTTCGCCAAATGTTTCCGGCACAAGCCAGGGCCGGATCATCAGGGCTGCGCCAACGGCGAGACCGGCGATGACGAAAACGGGATACGCATGCCGGTAATCCGGACGCGCTTTGGCCGATTTTCCGTTTTCTTTGTTGATGGTCATAACAAAACAAATAATTTAGCTTTTTACTCCTGAATTGGAATAGGATTATCCCAATATCTATCGGATAAAACAACGAAAGGCCACCGTATTCGGCGCCAGACTTGCGGCAGCGCGGCCCATGATGGCAACCCCTTATAGTCATCTGGTGGTGTAGATGCGGTTCGCCTGCCCGAGCGTCGGCCAGGGACAGAACCGCGGATTGCCGTTCTATAGAACGGCCACTACACCTGACGCGCGATGTCCGCTCCTGTTGTGCAACGTCTTCCACCACGTAACTGACCCATTACCCGCAATGAGAATGCGGCCTTGACGCGCCCAGTGGCCTCCCGTATTGTAGCGAGCATGCGGCTGAAAAAATATAGCCTCTACATCTTATTCCCGGGGTGCATCCTGGTTGGCCTTGGTCTGGGAGTGAAGTGGGCAGCAGCTTCGGCACAGCCCTCCGTCGCTTCCGCCAAAGGCGCGGATCCGTCAAGCGGAAAAGCTTCCACCATCGCCAAAGCGGCTATGGAGGACAAGATGGAGGACAAGCCGGAGAAAGCCGCCACAACCCCGCTGAGCGCCGCCAGCAGCGAAAAAAACGGGGAGAACGCCATCGCCGTCGCGCCGCCGCCATTTTCCGAGGGAATTTTCCCCTGCTCGGCCTGCCATGACGAAAAAGAGAGCGTGAACACCACACCGCGGCCATTGAGTTTTCACGACGATATCGTGCTCAAGCATGACGAAAAAGAGCGGCCGGCCGATTGAATTCGGGGAATCATACAAGTTATGCGGCCAATGCCACGGCACCAAGCTGAGAGACTGGAAAGCGGGGGAACACGGCAAACGAACGGGATCGTGGTCAGGGCGGAAGGAATACCTGCTTTGCGCGCACTGCCACAATCCACATGCGCCGAGCTTCAAACCGTTAAAGCCGCTGCCGGCGCCGCAATGGCCGGAGGGACTGCAATGAGCACCATGGGAAATGGTTAATGGTTAATGGTTAATGGGAAATGGGAAATGGAAGCCGCCGCCGCGGCCGGAGGGATTGCAATGAAGGCCTCGTCTCCAAAAAGCCAGCGCAAGCTCAGCCGGCGCGAAGCCCTGATCAAAATGGGCTGTGCCGCCGCCGGAGTGGTAGCGGCCTCGTGCACGCGCGGCACGGCCATGCCCAGCTTCCTGGAGCCATTCATCCAACGGCATTTCCGGGAGATGGCG
>JACPGN010000075.1 GCA_016182435.1 Lentisphaerota bacterium
CAATGGACCGCTCCGGCCCTGGCCTGGACGGCTCTGATCGGCGGCTTATTTATCGGCTTCCTGGGCTTAAACCTCTTGATGCGCAAGCAATGGTCGGAGCATGAGCGCTTTTCGTTTCCGCAAACCATTCTGCCCCGCAACCTGCTGGCCGAGGAGCAGTCTCGCGCCGGCAATTGGTACTATCCCCTTTTCCGCAACCGGGCCATGTGGCTCGGGTTTGGGCTCACCCTGCCGCTGGTTATTTTAAAGGGTCTCCACTTTTATAATCCGGCTATTCCCGCCCTGTTGGTGACTGACAATAATTTCGGCGCATATTTTTCAAATCCGTTGGTCAAGGCCTTCTTTCAGGATGTGTACACCCCCGGAGGGATTGGCGCCGGCTTCAAGTTTTCCCTGCTGGCCATTGCCTTACTGATTGATACCAACGTATTATTTTCGCTCTTGATTTCTTATTGGCTGTTCCAGCTTTGGAACCTGTTCGGCAAGGCCTTCAACTTTACGCGTTTCCCCGGCTACCCCTGGCGCCATCAGCAGCACATGGGCGCCTTTATTGCCTACGCCCTCCTGGCGCTCATTGTCGCCCGGCGGCATTTAGCGCAAGTCTTTCGCGCAATTTTCTATTTCGGCGATGGTATTAAGATTCCCCTGGGCAACGAGCGGGGACAATATCGGCTGGCGCTCCTGATGGTCGTTCTGGCGCTCGGGGTCATCGCGCTCTGGAGCGTCTGGACCGGCATGGGGCTGACCGCCGGGTTGCTGTTTTTCGGCTACCTATTGATCGTCGGTTTTGCCGCCAGCAAAATCCGCGCCGAGTGCGGCGCGCCGTTTTCCTATATGACGCCCTATTTCGGCATGCAATTTGTGGCGGCGGCCGGCGGATTCGCCGTATTCGGCTCGACCGGCATGCTGGTAGCCACGCTAGCCAGCGGGTTCATGGCCCCGGCCAGCTTCCTGCTCATGGCGCCAACTCAGATCGAAATGATCGAACTGGGCCGTCAGATGAATGTGCGCCCGCGCGATCTCTGGGTCGGGCTTTTCATCGGCCTGCTGGGGACGCTCTTCATTGGCGGATTTGTCCTGCTCTGCTGGGGCTACGGGATGGGCGTTGACCGGCTGGAAACTTCCTGGCCGTACTCGCAGAACTGGTACTTCAATGAGTTTCGCACGGGCGAGGCCAGCGCCGACCGCGCCTTTGAGAGCGGCACACTCGCCACAACACCCGAGACTCGACCGATGGATATTCTCCACAATCTGGACGCCAAGGGCTTGGGGTTTGGCCTGGTCATAACCTGGGCGCTGGCCGCGCTGCGCAGTTTATTCATGTGGTTCCCGGTCAATCCGATCGGTTACGTGCTGGCCCCAAGCCACTTCATGAGCGGATTCTGGTTCTGCGCCCTCCTGGCCTGGCTGATCCGGCTGCTGATCCTGCGCCTGGGCGGCGCGCGCATGATCCGCGCGGGGCTTGTGCCCTTCTGCCTCGGCATGTTCCTGGCCTCTATCTGTTCAATCATCCTGTTCGATCTGGTGGGAATCGGTCTGCGGTTGCAAGGCATCACCAATATCTACTGCGGCCTGCCATGAGCGCGAAGAAAACATCTTATACCTGGGGCAGCCAACTCCTGGGCGCCGCGATCTTCGCGGCGCTTGGGCTCTCCGCGCTCGCCTTCTATGTCCTTTTTGCCCTTCCGCCGGAGCGTAAGCACCGAGAAGCATTTCAGCCCTCCTACTCCGAGCAACCGCTGATTGAAGCATTGGCCAGCAACGGCCTCAGCCAGCGCCTCCAGGAGATCGGGCGCGCCGGCCAAGCGGCGGGCGAACGCCAGATCGGTCGTTTCAGCGGCAGCCCCGGGTTTTACCGCGCGGAAAAAATGATTCTCGAGACATTTGCCAAAGCCCAACTTGAGATTCACACGCAAGAGTTGAGGGTGACCGTGCCCGTAACCGAGTATTGCGAAGTGCTCGACGAGCGCGGGCAACCGATTCCAGGCGTCACGTTATATCCCTTCACCCCCAGCGGTTTGCTGCCCACGGTCTTGCCCACCAACGGCGTTCAAGGCGAGTTGGTGCTCGCCGAGCAATCGGACTTGCAGTTCCTGACTGGCCACCGGCCAGAGGAGAGCATCGTCTTGACCTATCTCGGGGCTTGCGACTGGGCCTCGCTGGCCGCCGTGGGCGTTAAGGCCGCCATCGTCATGGAAGATGAACTCAAGCAGGCGTTAGCCGCCGACCCGGACAAACCGATGGCCTGGAACAGCATGGTCTCCGGCGCCGATGTGGCTTATCCCCGCTTCCTGGCCCGCGGACCATTAGCGGATTTTGCGGGCCGGAAACTGACGCTGCGTTGCAAAGTCACCTGGCAAGAAAGGTCCGTGAGAAACCTGTTAGGTGTGTTGAAAGGCAAAGGCAGTAACGACGAGGCGCTGCTGATTACCGCTTATTACGACAGCAACTCTTCTGTACCCGAACTGGCGCCCGGGGCCGAGCAGGCGATCCCGCTGGCCATGATGCTGGAACTCGCGCGGGCGTTAGCGCCCTACCAGGGGCAACTACGGCGCGACGTGATTTTCATAGCCACGGCCGGTCATGCCCAAGCGTTGGCCGGAATGTGCCGGCTGCTGGAGCCCATCGAGACGTTCACTCTGGGGACGGCTGACCGCCGTCCCTTGGAAGATCTGATACGGGATGAGAACATCCCGTTAGGTCATTCCCTGCGCGGTCTTGAACTCGTGGATGACGACTCGCGCTGGAGCCCGGAAGCCGTCCGCACTTTCGCCGAGGATTGGCCGAAGGAAGACGCCGGCTTCCGGGAGTGGTTTGGGCAACGCCTCATTACCGTGCTCGGGGAAATAAATCTGGATTTCAAGGAAGCCGTGATCGAGCGCCAATTGGCCTACCTGCGCGCCGGCTCGCCGGTCTATCGCGACGGGTTTGCGCCCGCCAAGGCGACCAATGAACAGCGCAAGGCCGCGGAAAACCGGCATCCACTCCTGGCGGCGCTTCTGGCAGCCAAGGCTTTAGATAACCGTTCGGGCAACATGCTGACTCAACCGCTTGACCAGTTGGTGGCACGACCGGAGTTCGCCGAATGGGATATGCGCAGCCGCCTGCGGGAGCTGTTGAACCGCATTGCCGGCTATCACCAGCGGCAAATCAAGGAATTCCAGGACTCCATCGCTATCCGGGAGCTGTTCGCCCCTTACGAAGAGACCCTGACAATGAATCTGGAACTAAATTCAGGAGGATCGCGCGCTTATACGGATTTGTCCGTGCTCACCGGCCTGCCCGGGGTTGGCTCAATTGCCGAGCCGCAGGTCGCCGAAATTGCCCAGTTGCTGGAGGAAAAAGTTCCGACGATCGGCCGCCGGGCAGCTTTCGACGTTATCCAGTGGGGCGCGCAAGACGCCGTTGGCTCGAAGGAACGGCCGAATGTCCACTATATATGGATGACCACGCTGGAGTCGGAACTCTGGACGCTGGCGGGGAGGCTCGGTTTCTCACTGCTGAACTACCAGTTTAAGCCGGAAAAGCTATGCACCCCCGATGATACCTTTGCCGGGATCAAGTCTGATGTGGTCAGTCAGCAGTTACCGGTTGTCGGACGAGCTATTCTGGCCATGGCCGATGGCCGCGTGGCGTTCAAGGCCATCCCTTCCGACCGGAAAAAGCGGATTGCCACCCTGCATGGCAAGGTCTATGGAAATGCGGGGGTCGGAACGCTGGTGCCGAACCACCCCATGGGGATCAACACGGTCGTGCGCGCCTATGTGCCGGGGAATCCGTTCGCAATAATCGACAGCCTCTACCGGGGTATTCGCGTTTATCCGATCCTGATGACTAATCCTTACGGGGAATACCGTAAACGGTTCAATTTCAACCTGATTTCCTACTCCGGCTGGGCCGGCGCGATTGCGCTCAATGCCGCGCGGTTCGACGAACAGGGCCGCGTGCGCTTTTACAAGAACGCTGCGACCTCGATTCAGAGTATCTACCCGAACGAGCTTTTCAGCGTCGCCGAGATCCGCTCGGCCAACCGGGCCCCGGCCAAGCCGATATCGGTCGGCGTTTTCCGCTGCGTGCCCATCGAGTTATTCGAACAGAATAACCCCATGACCATGCAGGCCTTCAAAGGCGTGCAGTTTTTAACCAGCCAGGGCCTGGCCCAGCCAATCAACTTTCGATTCGACAAAAACATATCGTTCCTGGATCCCGATTTACGATTCTTTATTGCTTTACAGGATGGCGCTTCCGACAACAAGGAAATCCTCGAAAATCGCGCCTTCCTGCTGAATGTTGATCCGGATGAGCCGCTTAACCCTGCGGAGCCGGAAATTTATGGGAAAGGTTACCTGGCGGCGGATAATCCCAATATCAGCTATGCCCACCAGGGGGCAGCCGCCTCCCTCCTGCGCACCAATGAAAAACGCCTGCAACTGCAGAAACGCTACGGCCTCGCTGATGAACTGATGCTCTCGTTCCATGAGCGCGGCAAGGAATTGCTGGCGCAAGCCCGCCAATACCGCTCCCAAAAAGACCCGCTCGGCGCCGTGCTGGCGGCGGGCAAAAGCCTATCCTATGCGATTAACAATCATCCGGTCATCCGTAAGAAGATTTTCCACGCTGTGATCGGCATTCTCTGGTACCTGGGCCTGCTGGTCCCATTTGTCTTTTTTTTCGAGAAGCTGGTCTTCGGTTTCACCGATATCCGCAAGCAGTTGCTCGCCAGCGGCATTATTTTCCTGGTCGTGTTCCTGCTGCTGCGCTGGTTTCACCCGGCCTTCCAGATGGTGCGCTCCTCGCTGATGATCCTGCTGGGCTTCGTCATTCTCCTGCTGACGCTCCTGGTTACCTTGATGGTCAGCGGCAAGTTCCAGCAGAATATCAAGGAGTTGCGCAGCAAGGAGGGGCGGATCGAAGGGGCCGACATCAATCGCGGCGGCGTAATCGGCACAGCCTTCATGCTGGGTCTGAACAACATGCGCCGGCGCAAGGTGCGCACCGGCTTGACCTCGGTAACGCTGATCCTGCTGACCTTTGTCATCATCTGCTTTACCTCGATCTCAACGGACCTGATTGACATCGAATATCCGACCGGTAAGGCGACCTGGAACGGCATCCAGTTCCGCAAGAGCAATTATCTGCCGCTCTCTGCGGCGGAGCTCAACAGCCTCAAGCAGATCTATGGCCAGCAATATCCGCTCTCCATCCATTCCTGGCTAACCTCCGCCATGCAGGGGATAGGGGGGGGGAGCATGCAGAACACCGAAATCATTGTTGACCGCGAATACACCGCGGGCGCCAACACGCTCAAGAAGCGCGCGGTGGTTAATGCTTCCGTGGCTCTTCCCTGGAATGAGCCGCAATTCTCCGGCCTGAACCGCCTCCTGCTGACTAAGCGCGGCTGGTTCCCACGCGGACCGTCGTCGCGCCAGGAGCTTGAGGCCGCTTTCAAGTCCGGTTATAAGGAGCAGGCCCTGGTGATCCTGCCGGAGACCGCGGCCCGCGAACTGGAAATCACGCCGGAAGCCGTAAATGCGGGCGAGATCGAAGTGATGATTCGCGGAGACACGTATATTGTGCAGGGGATCATTGACACTCTGGCGCTTAATAACATCACCGGCCTTGACGGCCGAAGTATTCTGCCTTACGACATCAATTCAATCCAGGCGCTGGGGTCCAGCTCGGCTGGTGTGCTTGTTCCTGAAGATGTCAAACGCTTGAACGCCGCGCAGGTAATCCTGGTCAATAAGCACCCGCTGGCCAAGCCGGGCGTGGAGGACGTGCGCATGGTTTCCTGCGGCATTCTTTTCCCGAAGGAACCCTACTCAATCATCAAGGACGGCCCGCCACGGCCGGCCGTAGGCTACAAGGACCAACGGCGGCTGGTCACGGAGTTCCTGGAGCGTTCGGGCGAGAGAGCTTATTACGCTATTGACGGCATGGCTTACTACGGCGCGCGCCTGCGCGCGCGCACGTTCGAGGGACTCCTGGAGTTGTTGATCCCGATCCTGATCGCGGCCTTGACGGTCTTCAGCACTATGCGCGGATCGGTCTACGAGCGCCGCGATGAGATTTACGTGTATAATGCCGTGGGCATTGCGCCCAATCACGTGTTCTTCATGTTCATGGCTGAGGCCTGTGTCTATGCCGTGGTGGGGGCGATGATGGGCTACCTGCTCAGTCAATCCACCGGGAGGGTTCTGATGGCCCTAAACCTGACGGGCGGGCTGAACATGAACTACAGCTCCATCGAAACCATCTATGCCTCGCTGACCATCATGGGCGCAGTGCTGCTCTCGACCCTGATTCCGGCGCGGGACGCCGCGCGGCTGGCCTCGCCCGCCGATCAGCGCGAATGGTCCGTGCCCGTGGCTGAGGGTGATGTGATGACCTTCAATCTGCCGTTCACCTTCACCCAGCATGATCGCATTGCCGTAATCAGCTACTTCCGGCGCTGGCTGGATTCCAACGGCGAGGGCAGCTCCGGGCCATTTTTCTGCGCGGCGCCGGAGCCCAGGTTGCAGAAGACCCCGGGCGAAGAGCGCAGCGGCGGACTGCTGCCGGGGATTACCACCACGATCTGGCTTAAGCCCTTTGACCTGGGTGTCTCGCAACGCTTAGATATTCGGTTGCCGACCGACCCGCAGACGGGCGAGTATATCGCCAACATCCGGCTCGTGCGCTTAAGCGGCACGGCCGCGGCGTGGAACCGCACGGTCAAGCCGTTCCTGAGCGTCCTGCGCAAACAGTTTTTGAACTGGCGGGCGGCCACGCCGGCCGAACGCGCCGAGATGTTTACGGAGGCCCGCGCGGTGCTGGCCAAGTGCGCGGTTGAATTGCCAATGAATTAGCCACACTTGTCCGCCAAGGTGGAAAAATGCACAAGCCTGCCCGAGCGTCGGCCAGGGCAGAGCACAAAAAAATATGGCAGCTGAAATTAAAAAACGCTTCAGCGGCGACCAGGAGCTTGAGCAATATCGGGCCATCCTGGAGGAACCCGCCGAATTCAGGAACGGATTCACCTGGGTGACCGTGGCGGGGGCCTTCTTCTGCGGCCTCTTGATGATGCCCGGCACGATTTACCTGAGCCTGATGACCGGCGGCGGCGTCGCGGCCTCGTGGGTAACCCTGATCATCTTTTCCGAGGTAACCCGGCGCGCCATGAAGACGCTGAGCAAACAGGAGCTGGTCGTGCTCCTGGGCGTGGCGGGCACAATGTCAATGGGCGGCCCGATTGGCGACCTTATCTGGCGCCAGTACCTGATCCGCTCCGACGCCGTGCGCGACATGGGCCTGCTGGGCCAGTTCCCGTCCTGGTTCGCCCCCCAACCCACCAGCGACGCCATCCTCTCCCGCAGCCTGCTGCACTCGGACTGGATGATTCCCATTCTGCTGATGGTCTTTCTCTCCGTGATCGGCACGCTGCGGGCCTACACGCTGGGCTATTTCTTTTTCCGCCTGACTTCCGATATCGAGAAATTGCCGTTCCCGTTCGCCTCGATCGGCGCGCAGGGCTCCATGGCGCTCGCGGAGGCCGGTGAGAAGCACACAACCTGGAAGTGGCGAGTATTCTCGCTGGGCGCGATCCTGGGCCTGAGCTTTGCCGTCATCCAGATCGGCATTCCCCTGTTGACCGGTGCGTTCCTGACCAAACCACTGATGATTATTCCCCTGCCGTGGTACGACGCCACGACACTGACCGAGAGCGTGCTGCCGGCCACGCCCTTCGGCATGGTCATTGACCTCGGGCTGCTGCTCACGGGCATGATTGTGCCGTTCTGGGCGGCCATGGGCACCGGCGCGGGTATCTTGCTGACGACCGTCATGAACCCGTTGCTGCACAAGCTGGGCGTGCTGCAACGTTGGCAGCCGGGCATGGACACGATCAACACGACCTTCAACAATTCCATTGACTTCTGGTGGAGCTTTTCGATCGGCGTCACCCTGGCCATCGCGGTCATCTCCTTCTATCAGACTATCCGGGACGTCACGCGCAAGGCGCGCGCGAGCCGAAAGAAGAAAGCGCTCGCCACCGGTGGAGCGCGCGAGAATCTGTGGGCAACGCCCCATCAGCGCGGCGACTTCTCGCCCTGGCTGGCCGTGGCGCTCTATGTCATCGGCTCGGGCGCGGTAGTGTGGGTTTCCCACCTGCTGGTGCCCCGGTTCCCGCTCTACTTCCTGATCCTCTTCACGCTGGTCTACACCCCGATCATGTCCTACATTGACGCCCGGCTCCAGGGCATCTGCGGCCAGGTCGCCAATATCCCGCTGGTCAAGGAAATGGCTATTATTCTTTCGGGTTACAAAGGCATTGATATCTGGCTGGCGCCGATTCCCCTGGACCAGTATGCCGGCACAACCTCGCACTTCCGCACGGTCGAGCTGACCGGCACCAATTTCTTCTCTTACGTCAAGTCCAGCGCATTGACCTTGCCGCTGGGCTTCATCCTCAGCTTTATCTTCTGGGCCTTCATCTGGAAGTCGGGCGCCGTGCCCTCGGACCTTTTTCCCTACGCCCAGAAAATGTGGGAGCTGACCGCCAAGAACACCGTCTTGCTCTATTCGGCCACGATGGAAATGGAAGGCGCCAAGCCGCTTTTCTTCCAGGCGCTGCATCCCAAGGTTATTGCCGGATCCTTTTCCTTCACCGTGCTGGCGTTCGTCCTCATGTCAATTATCAATGCGCCGATCATGGCCATCTACGGGTTCCTGCAGTCGATCGGCGGCATGCCGCACGGATTCATTCTGCTGGTCGTCGGCAACCTGATCGGCAAGTTTTATTTTCAGAAGAGATTCGGCGCCACGCGCTTTCTGCAGATTGTGCCGGTCCTGCTGGCCGGCTACGGAACAGGTGTGGGGCTGATCGCCTTGATCGGCGTGGCCATTAACCTGATTGTCAGCGCCGTCTCCGGCGTGCCCTTTTAACCATGGAAACAATCGGCACCCAGGTCAAACTGCCGTTCCAGCGCGCCTTGCAAATCGCCGTGCAGGGTATCCGCATCCGGCTGGGCCGCTCGCTGGTAACCATCAGCGGAGTAGCGCTGGGTATCGCCTTCCTGATGAGCAATCTAACCGCTCAATTCATCAAGGATGCGCTTGGCAAGGAGCGCGAGGTGCGCCAGACTGTTAACCTGATGGAAACAATTGTGCGCGGCGAAATCGGCAACTTCGAAGGCAAAAACCTCTCCGTGGCCGTGTTCGGCTCCCTCGGAGCCGCGGAACGCTCCTTACTGGAGCGGCTCGTCGCGGCCGAGCCGGCTATTATCAAGGCCTATGGCCTGAATGCGCCCGGACTCCAGAGCGCCGCTTTGCCAGGAATCGGACGGGACAGCCAGGTTCTGCTGGTGCTGGGCAGCGCTCGGCAGTGCCCCGTCGCGCTGGCCGAACTGGCGGAAGGCCTGCAGCAAAAAGTCGTGATTGACTCGGTCGCTGACCGAAAATTCCCCGCCGTCGCCAAGGCTATGGCCCTGGCCGAGCTTGGGCAGGCGGGCAGGCCCGGCGTCCCCGCGGTTCAAGTCCGGCGCGAGGTGTTTTTCGGTAAGGCCGCCGATGAACAACTCGTCAAGCTTGGCCGGGCGGACGAGCAGGAGCGGTTCCGCACAATTTGGATCGTGATCATTTCCATCCTGGTAACGGTCATTGGCGTATCCAATGCCTTGCTGATGTCGGTAACCGAGCGTTTCCGCGAGATCGGCACGATGAAGTGCCTGGGAGCGCTCTCGAGCTTCATCCGCAAACTGTTCCTGATCGAGAGCGCCTTGATCGGTTTTTGCGGGTCGGTGCTGGGCATGTTAGCCGGCGCCTTGCTGCCGATTGTTGTCTTTGGCATCTCTTTTGATTTCCGCTCCGTGCTGCTCCAGATGAATTTCGCGCTGCTGTTGACGGCCGCGGCCGGAGCGGTAGCCGCCGGCACGCTCTTTGCCATTGGCGCGGCCATCTACCCGGCCAACATCGCCGCGCGCATGGTGCCGGCCACCGCCCTGGGGACCAATATCTGAAATGGACAATAATTCCTTAACCCTATTGTTCGGCGACGAGAGCGCCGCGCAGAAAAGCGGGTATGTGATTCGCGCCGTGGAGGTTTGCAAGGTCTATCGCCTGGGCGACGCTGAGACCCACGCCCTGCGCGGAGCGACCTTAGACGTGCGTCGGGCGGAATACCTCTCGATCATGGGACCCTCCGGTTCGGGCAAGACCACCCTTTTCAACATGATCGGCGGACTCAACAAGCCGACTTCCGGCAAGGTCTACATTGACCAGGTGGATATCGCCCAGCTCGATCCCTATGAGCTGGCCTGGTTGCGCTGCCGCAAGGTGGGCTACGTGTTCCAGACGTTCAACCTGATCCAGGTCATGTCCTGCATTGAGAACGTCATGCTGCCCATGGCCTTTGCCGGACTCAGCAGCGAGGACGCGCGCGACAAGGCCCTGGGTATTCTGGAGCTGGTGGGCTTGCGCGACCGCGCGCTGCATAAACCCGCCGAAATGTCGGGCGGCCAGCAACAGCGCACCGCCATTGCCCGCGCCTTGGCCAACTCGCCGGATATCATCCTGGCGGACGAACCCACCGGCAACCTCGACCTGAAAACGGGCGAGGAGATTATCGAGCTTTTCGCGCGCTTGCGCGACCAGCTCGGCATCACCATTATTACGGCCACCCACGACCTCAAGATGCTCAAGCGCTCGGACCGCATCGTCTGGATCGAGGATGGGCGCATTACCAGGATCACCACGCCGGACGAAATGAAGATCAAGATCGAGGAAATTCATTGAGGAAAGCTATTGGTATCTAAAATAATACTCCCTCTCCCTTGGGAGAGGGCTGAGGTGAGGGGAATGCTGGCTCACCGTCGCGTAGCGCTATGGCGGAGCACAGTAGGGCCGCACAGCTTGTGCGGCCACTGAGACAGTTAAAGGGATAGTTAATAATCTTGATGCAGCCATGAAAATAAGTTGGAAATGGCGAGAACGCGGCGGGGCCAATCCCCGCAGCACCTATATCCGGGATCCGCTGGCCGTGATTCCGCTCACGCCGGAAAACGTGGAGCAGAAGCGCTCCAGCGCAGGGACGATCCACCTGCGCGCGCGCGTGCCGCTGAAAGGATTGCGCAAGCGCGTTGCCGACTGGCTGGGTTATGAATATACCAAGACAGTCGCGCTCGACGAACTGGGCTCGGCGTTTTACGAGCAGGTGGACGGCCAGCGCAGCCTGCGCGAGATAGCTGAAGCCATGCTGAAAGCGAGCGGCCGGGGCCCGCGTGAACTCGAGGAGCATATCGTGCTTTTCACCAGACTGCTGATGGCCAGGAATATGCTCGTCCTGAAAGTGACTCCCGCGAATCGCCTCGCGGAGACAATACCGGAAGGACAACTATGAACTCAATCGCATCCGGGCGCAACGTGATTGCGGGAGCGGTGGATGTCAAGCGCAAGTATTCGCTGGGCAAGGAAACTGTCTGGGCGCTGAATGGCATTACCCTCGACATTTTCGAGGGTGAATATCTCTCCATCATGGGCCCCTCCGGTTCGGGCAAATCAACCTTCTTCAATATGATCGGCGCCTTGGATGTGCCCACCGCGGGAACGATCCGCTTCATGGGCGAAGACCTTTTCAAGTTGCCCGAGACCCGGCAGGCCTGGGTGCGCTGCAACAAGATCGGCTACATCTTCCAGACTTACAATCTGGTAGCGGTGATGACCGCCCTGGAAAACGTGGCCTTGCCCGCCGTCCTGCGGGGCGACTCGCGGAAGGAGGCCCACGCCAAGGCCGCTGCCATGCTGGAGACCGTGGGGCTTGCTCATCGCCGGGACCACCTGCCCTCCCAGCTCTCGGGCGGGCAGCAGCAGCGGGTGGCCATCGCCCGCGCGCTGGTCAACAGCCCCGCGGTCATCCTGGCGGACGAGCCTACCGGCAATCTTGACACCAAGACCGGCGCGGAGATCATTGAATTGCTCAAGCGCCTGCAGGTGGAGCAGCACGTCACGATCATCACCGCCACCCACGACATCAAAATGCTCCAGATCTCCGACCGGATCGTGTGGATCCGCGACGGCCTCATTGAGCGCCTTGAGGAGCATGACCGGGTCAAGTTCACGGTCGCCTGACCGTGTCGGCGCGCAAGCGCTACCGGGACCAGCCATGAAAGTGCTTTTCGTTTATCCTGATATCGGCGTGCGCGGCGGCGCGCGCAGTTACCAGTTCGGCATCGGGCTCTTGAGCGCGTTACTCAGGGCGCGCGGCCACGCGACCAGTCTATATTACATGTTCGGGGATTATAACCCCGCGGCGCTCAAGCGCGCGGTCGCCATGTACCAGCCGGGCCTGATCGCGTTCTCGGCGGTCTCACCGCAGTTCCGGTTCGTGAAACAGATTTTCAAGGACCTGGCTCCTTTTCCCGCCTTTACCATTCTGGGCGGACACCACGCCACCTTGGCGCCGGAATGTATGCAAACCATTGAAGGACTGGATGCAATCTGTATTGGCGAAGGCGAATATCCGCTTCTGGAACTGGTCGAGACCCTGGAGCGCGGCGGCGAAGCAAGCGCCATTCCCAACCTCTGGGTAAAAACCCGCAACCAAGGCATTGCGAAAAACGCGACCCGCCCTTTTACCGAAAACCTGGATGCGTTGCCGTTTGTGGACCGCGAGCTGTTTGATTACCAGGCAATCATTAATTCCGATTTCCACACAGGGCAGTTCATGTTTTCACGCGGCTGCCCCTACAACTGCACCTTCTGCAGTAATCACGCCCTGCGCGAGCGGCAGGAGGGCAAATACGTCCGGTTCCGCGGCGTGCCAAGCTGCCTCGCTGAAATCCGGGAGGTGACTCTCCGCTACCGCATGCGCGCGCTCTACTTCAATGACGACTGCTTCACTGCCCACCGTAATTTTGTGGACGAATTCTGCGCGCGCTATTCCGAGGAGTTCGCGTTGCCCTTCGCCATTAATGCCCGGCCGGAAACACTGAACGACGACATCTGCCGCGTGCTCAAAGCCGCCGGCTGCCAGCGGATCAGTATTGGCATCGAAAGCGGCTCGGAGAGCTTCCGTCAAAAAGTGCTTGGCCGGCGCCAGTCCAATGAGCGGATTGTCGCGGCCTTTGCCGCGGCCCACCGCGCGGGAATCAAGACCAAATCATTTAACATCGTCGGCTTCCCTTACGAGACGCCGGAGATCTTCCAGGAAACCGTGGACCTCAATGAGCGCATCCAGCCCGACAGCGTCATCATCGGCATCTTTGAGCCCTACCCCGGCACGCGGCTGGCGGAGATATGTTTGCAAGAGGGTTTTATCACCAGCGACGGGCCGGATACCTGGTTCCTGGGCCGGATGGATACTATCCTGAACATGCCGGCCTTCCCGCGCCGCGCAATTTTGCGCTGCTTCCGGAATTTTGCGTTCAACGTCTACAAGCGCCACGCGCCGTTGAGGGCCTTCTTTTATAAAATCTATTACTCAGCGGCCGGCGAACGGCTGATCCGGCTGCTCGCGCCCGTCAAGGATCTCCTGCGCCGCCTGGTGATGGGGGTGTAGGACGGACGACAGATGACAGCCTGCCCGAGCTCGGCCAGGGACGACGGACGACGGAATACGAAGCAAACGCCCAACACCGAACGCCCAACGTCCAATACCGGACGACAGACAACAGGCTCGCGTCCCGTCCTGTAGCCGCGAGACGACCCGCCTACAACGCTATGCGTAGCATTGCGGGCAGGTAGGCTCGCGTCTTGTTTTCCGGACAACGGGGCGGGTCAGATGGAGCGCGCTACGCGACGTCGTCTGGACCTGCTGGTTGGGTCTCCTTCGTTTTCCCATCGGAAATATTCTTAAGCCATTCAAGCACCGTTAGAACACCTAATCCAATAAAGATGCTCCATACTGCAAAAGATGGTATAAAAAGTACGCGATAAGTGAAGGCGGATTGTACGTCCCAGCTTGGATTCAAGCCGATGATCAGAACGACGCTGAACATGAAGAAAGATAAGATACAGACCGCCCACCACGCGCGCCATGAACCTTGGAAGAGGGACACCCGAATGATCGGGATAAGCCCAGCGACAACGAAGGGGAACATGAACTGGTGACAAAGCATCGTGACATATCCATTCAGTTGATCGAGAAAAACAAGGGGGTCTCCGAAGACGTTGGTCGGCACAATCGCTGCGTATTGGCCCCGCGTGATGCAGTGCCTGAAGCCCTCCCAGGTCCGGGGATAGGCGAAGTACATGGGAGGGTGCCCCTCACCTGCGAGTGGAAGGTATGCATACAGCGAAAGGCCGGCAAGAATGAGGAGAATCATACGTGCGACCGTGCGTCCTTGCGGCAGGAACCGCAGCGACAGCGCCAGAGAAAGAATAACTCCGGAGACGACCGCCATGCCAACCCACGGGTCGGGCATGGACTGTTGGAGGAAGATGACCAAGGCGGCAAGGACCGGCAAAATGGTCAGCGTGAAATCACGGAGCATAGCTTTGTCTACAAGGAACATGGCAAGGATATAAGAAGGAATCAAAAGGAAGAAAAAATAGGACTGGGCCAGACCGATTCCGAAGACAGCGGCAACAAGGTTTGCCATGCGTTGACTGCCCCATTTGAGCCATATCTGCGTCGTCACGAGAAACATCATGAAAAAGAAGAGGGTTAGCGTATGGGTTTCGGTTATGAGCGACTGGGACCACATCGCGCGACTAACCGCAAACTGTGTGCCGGCGGCGACCGCCACAATGGCGGCATGCGCCGCTTGCGTTTTAGATGGAGATGGCGACCGCAGGGTACGGCCGACGCGACTCACTATGAGGGCAACCAGGCCGCAGGAGAGACTGCCGAAGAATGCTGACATGAAGTTCGTTGCCCATGCGGGATTGGGATATCCGTGGTAGCGGACAAACCAAAACAACGAAATGAAGAGCTTGGCAAGGAGATGCCACACAGGATAGCCGGGAACGCGCCCGACTCCAAGGTGCTGCCCGGCAACGACAAAAGCGCCCGATTGTTCAAGCATAACGGTTGGCGCCAGGGTGAGGGTATAGAGAGTCAAGGAAAACATCACGACAATTCCCGTTGCCAGCCAGTCAGTTCTGGCAAAGAAAGAATAATGCTTGTCGGGAACGACGACCGTAATGATTTCCTTATTTATGATCTGCTGGTCCGAACATGTTACGAGTCAGGCGCAACCCGCTTTGGATTGCGCATGAACTCGCTTGTTCGCATTTCTCATAAAGGGTTTCAGGTGCAATGTCCGCCCCGTTCGGCCAGGCAATCGTGCCGCCTTCGATTCTCGCCTGCTTGAAGAAATCGGGATCCTTGAGCGGGGCGAAGACGGGTCCCCGTTGCAGGTATTCAGAGAAATCGACGACAGCACGGGTGCGGTCATCGAAGACAATCAGAAAAGAATAACCTGACTTGTATTCGATCTGTTGGACCTCGTTGAGATTCCACATGATGCGCCTCAATCCAGCGGGGCGATTTTCTTAAAGCGCTTATTTCAATTCTCCTAATAGTCGAGAATTGCGGCGATGGCTCTATTGATGGCCATCATATCGTCGGGAGCCAGCGTGTCCGATCTCGACTTTAGCCGCTGCTTGGATACAGCCCGGATTTGGTCAATTACGGCCACCGCTGGCCGACCTTGACAAGTCACAGGCACAGTAATTGGTGGATGCGGCTTAGCGGCAGTCGAAAGAGGAATGACAACAACGGTTCTGCGAAGACGGTTCAATGTATTGTGTGTCAGAACAACACAGGGGCGAGTCTTCTTTATTTCCGCGCCCTGTGTCGGATCAAGCGACACCCACCAGACGTCTCCGCGTTCCACGCAAGCTTCGCTCATTCGATTACCACGTCTTCGAACAACTGCCAATCGTCAATCTCGCGTTCAAGTGCCTTGTCGCGATTGGCTGCTTGACAAGCCGCGGCAAGAGAATTTTCATGCTTAGCCAAGGTCTCTTCAAGCAACCGGGCAACAAGGCGTGACCGTTGCCGGGGCGGAACCGCCACCTGGAAGCGGTGTGCAACCTGATCTGGGATGGATAGTGTTATTCTCATGCCGATATATCATGCATTATGACTTATGAATGTCAACCTTCTTTTACCTTTGGCCCAGGCGCCCGCCTCGACCGGCTGTGAAACGCGCAGCGGATCACTGTACGGTCGGAGGCGTTGTTCGGACCTCTTGCTTGTCTGACATTACGTCAACGATTGAAGCCTCGTAAAGTGTGCCATCTTTTGCTGTGACAGTCAGTTTCTCTGGTTCCTTTGGCCATTTTGAGAGTGTGGCCAGGATCTGATCGAAGTGCTGTATAACGTCCTGGACTTTCTGGATTTTGACAGGGAGAATGTCGGCATATGGTCCCTGTGTGCCGATATCGATCCATCCTGCATATCCGTGGAATTTCTTAGGTTTACCGGCTTTAGTGATATACAAACCTGCAGAACCGTAACCGTAACTGTGTTGCCGCATTTCGATATTTCCAATCTGATGCAGCCGCATTTCTCCGGTTTGTCGGAACGACTCAGGGCCGAGTTCCGATAGAATCAACGTTCCCTTGCCCTCCAGTTCGACTTTCGCTGTTATGTGCTCTAGGGTAACGTCCTCATTTCCAGTAATGGAGATCAACGTGCATCCGGGAATACTTTCGAACCCTCTCTTGATTGGTTGCCTTTGGAACCAATAGCCTGCCTTGGTTGAAAGCAGCACCCATGCAAAAAGCGCGACGCATACAAGTGCACAGCCGGCGGCTATAACACCGAGAATTGCGAGTATACGTTTCGTTTTCATCCTCTGGTCCGAACGGCAAGCTGGCAAAGCAGCTCGCCGGGTTAGACGGCATCTTTCTCACTTCTTGTCCTGCTTTTGAAAGCATGAGTAACGCGAGACACCCCACTTATCGTAGAACTCTCTGTCATCGGCTGGAACAAATATCCACTGACCTTTTAACTTCAAAACGTGCAAAGTCTTCAAGTGCCCCTTCATCATTCCATCCTCCTTGGACGGCTTGAGAGTGATGCTCTTGTCGTTCAGACTCCACTTACCCGAAGCCTCTCCATACTTACCGAGGCAACCGTGCCACTCGGCTGTGTATTTGCCGTCCGCTTTGAGTATCAGATAAATGTTGTAACCCGTGCCGTCACCTCGATAGTAGCTACCCGCTATAGCCTTGGCGTTCGGTGGCGCTTCTGGCGTGCCCTTCTCTTTCTCGTCGCCTGCAAAAGCGACGCAGAGACCAAGCATGAGAACGACGCAGCCTGCTGCAACAGTAAGAATACGGTGAGTTTTCATAGCGCGTGTGATGCCGTCTAACGGGCACGTTGACGGTTTCGGCGACCAGTCTGCGGGTTGACGAAACCGTCCGATGTGTGGTTCGATGTCATTTTGTTTCGAATCTGCATTTGATAGTCAATGTCCCGCCGGTAACATTCGTCGGGAGGTAATCCACACGGAACGTGTTGGTGTCCCAATCCGATGACCAGTTATTACATGAGTAGTTGGTCAAAGCAAGATGCGACCAAGGATCTCCGAGTGTGAGGGAAGCCATGCCGTTGAGATGCGAATAGACGAAGAGCCGTACTCCCGTGACATTGGTAGCGTGTACTGATGTCGAGAACACAAGATTGGTTGGTCTGGTCACATCCGACACCTTGACCGTCTTACCAGGAAATGCGCCGACAATACACCCAGACACGAAGATGGCGCACAACCCGGTCATGAGGCATCCTGAAAGTTTCATTTCCGATTCTTCCTCGAACATGTATTAGACGTAATTAGTGTATTGCCATGCGATAATTCTATAAGTATAAACAACGGGCAGAAATAATAATTGCCTTTTTTCAAATCGTATGGCTGGTTTTGATGAGGGTCAATAATAAAACGCGGATAACTTTCGGCAGGCCTTCCAATCCTGCGTGGAAACGCAACGCGTCAACCCCGCTCATGCGTCCATAAAGGTGTGACTTGAAAATTGCACGTCTTCGTGCAATTTTCAGGCAGTAAGAATACGGCTCATGAAACACGCAGGTCGCTATACGGTGGTCGGGGCCGGGGTTCTCCTGGCGGCCTTGGCTCTCGCCATGGGTCTGACCGCGCGGCTGAGGGAAGCGCGCCAGGTGCGCGCGGCGCCTGTTTTGATGTATCACAAAATCGGCGCGGTCACCGACAACGCCTGGTGGGTGCCGACCGACGTCTTTGAGCGTCAGTTGCGCGCCTTGCGCAATCAGGGCTATGCCACGATCCTGCCCGCGGATCTTATCAACCACCACCGGACCGGCAAGCGGCTGCCACCGAAGCCTATAATAATCACCTTTGATGACGGCTACCGCGACAGCCTGGCGCTGGCCGAACCGCTGCTGAAAAAATACGGCTTCCGTGCGGTTGTATTTCTGCCAACCACCTTCATCGCCGAAACGCCGGAAACCCGCCAGTCATTCGAAGGCCAGCCCGGCCTGACCTGGCCGGAAGTCAAGGCCATGCAGGAACGCAGGACCTTCGTCTTCGGCGGGCACAGCCACCGGCACGAGAACCTGATCGTCGCGGCCGATGCCGAGGCCGATATCCGGGAATGTTTTGACCAGTTGCGCCGGCACGCCATCCGGCCGCCTTTCGCGTTCTGTTATCCGCACGGACAATATAATGAACAAACAGTAGCAGCCGTCAAACGCACCGGGTTCCAGATCGCTTTTATCGGCGAAGACCGGGTGGCCCGGACCGGCCGGACAATAGATCTGCTGACCATGCCGCGGGTTTCGGTCATGGGCGGCAGACATAGTTTCAGGTTCAGCAGTTCTCATATTGTTACGGACAAGACAGGTAATAATATCGGCCTGTGTGTCCGTCACGAGGGTATCCCGATCGAAGTCAGTCCGCGCTTAGTGGTGAGCGGCGCGGCCGCGGATCAGTGCTGGCTACCGGCGGTGGAAGTGAGCAACGCCGATTACGAATGGCGCTGGCCCCCATTGCTATTTCCATTGGAAGGCGTCAGGATGCCATTGCGCCTGGAAATCTGGGACAAACACCGGTTGTTTTTACTGTGGTCTGTGCGTCCGGGCTTCGGCCTGGATGTAAGAACCAGATGAGTGACTGCCCGCCAGAGGCGGCCTGCCCGAGCTCGGCCAGGGGTCCGCCTATAACTTTGGTGGAAACGAAACGGCCTGCCTGTGCGTAAACGCAGACAGGTTACACGCTTCGATTCCGGTTTACCCTGCGAAGCGCTTTGGCGAAGCACGGGCTTGTCCTGCGAAGCCTCTTGGTCCGGCAACTGCCGGACACGGATTGAACGTAAAGAAGCTTGTCCCGCTTTCAGCGGGATCGGGATCGGATGGAACAAGAAAACGGCATCCGCTCAACGCGCGGGCAACGTAACGCTATCAAAGAGAAATTAACCGCACTCCGTACGGTAAGGGGGATTTATGTCTATTGCTGTGCCTCGGCGAAGCGGCCTGGCGAAGACGGGACACCGCGCCTTTGATGAGTGACCCCATTCCGCCTGACCCCATTCCGCCTCCATTCCGCCTACGGATGAAGCTAAACCGCATATCGGGGCTGACCCTGTTACCGCCCGATCCCACCCGCCGTGTCAAACTAATTGTATGTCCGTATAGACCTGACCCCGATCCCCCCAATTCGTCGAAGATCGCAACTGGCAAAAAGGGCAAGACTGACATAAAGCGCAGATGGGAAAAAAGTTCTTAGTTTCAACATAAGACCCCGAAAAAATGCGCGGGCGCTTCTCATTCATCCTTGCCGAGACCCTTGGGATTATTTCTTGCAGCACGGTTCCCA
>JACPGN010000071.1 GCA_016182435.1 Lentisphaerota bacterium
ATCCGCAAATGGATTGATTTGAGCAGTTGGATCAACGGCGAAACCGGCGGCTACCTGCGCGTCTGCGCCGAAAGCCGCAACTGGTTCGAAACCGATTTCCCCAACTGGTTAAAAGCCCCGCCGTATAAGTTCACTCCGGAAGCGCGCGGCCATGAGCATGGCTCTTATATCATGGAAAGCCTGGAGACCGGCCGCGTTTATCGCGGCTATTTTAACGTGGCCAACGGCGGCTGTATCACCAATCTGCCGGCCGATGCCATCGTGGAAGTGCCCGGCTATGTGGACGGCAACGGGCTGGCGATCCCGATTGTCGGCGACTTGCCCTTAGGTTGCGCCGCGGTCTGCAACGCCAGTATCAGCGTCCAGCGCCTGGCGGTGGAAGCGGCCGTGCATGGCGACGAGCAACTTTTGCGCCAGGCCATGCTGATGGATCCGCTTCTGGGCGCCGTCTGCGATCCGCCGGAAATCTGGCAGCTTACCGATGAAATGCTGGTGGCCGGCGCCAGGTGGCTGCCGCAGTATAAGCGCGCTATTTTCCTGGCAAAAAAACGTCTGGCGCGCGGAAGGCGCATTAAAACCCGGCCGTATTTCCGGGGCGCCGCGCGCCGCGCAACTGCCACGGTGGCGGTCATGGCGCGCCGGGCGGAAAAAGCCCGAAAATTGGCCGCCGCCGCGCGTGCCCGAAGGACTCTTTGACCACGGATGCCACGGATAGCACGGATTTTCTGCCCACTGCCTGCAGCTTGGCAGGCGGGCACAATTCCCCCGTATCCGTGTGATCAGTGTAATCCGTGGTGAGTAGTTACGAAAAGATGAAGAAAACAATCGGTTTTGTGTTTTCCCACACGCATTGGGATATCGAGTGGTTCATGCCCTGGCGCTCCTTCCGTTTCTGGCTGGTGGAACTGCTGGACCGGCTGATCCGGGACTGCGCGCCGCGGCGGGACTTCAAGACTTTTGTGCTGGACGGTCAAGTGGCGCCCGTGGAGCACTACTTGGCGCTCAAGCCCGAAAAAGCCCCGGCCATCCGCCGGCTGGTTCGCAATGGCAAACTGGCCATCGGCCCGTTCTATACCCAGTTTGACGAGTGGCTGAACAGCCCGGAGGCAATCGTGCGCAATTGCCTCCATGGCCAGCGGCAGGGACGCCGACTGGGCAAAATAATGCGCGCCGGTTATCTGCCGGATAATTTCGGGCACCCGCGCCAGTTGCCGCAGATTCTCGCCGGGTTCGGCCTTGACAACCTGATCTTCATGCGCGGGATGCCGGACAAGCCCCGGGGCATGCAGGATGAGTTCTATTGGGAAGGATTGGATGGCACACGAGTTCTCTGCGTTCATCTGGGCGGCAGCGGGTCCGGCTATGGCAGCGCGATGCTGCTTAATAAGGCTGCCGCTTTTCCCCGAATGCCGCACGGCACACCCTATGGCGACGTTTTCTGCGGTTATGAATCGCTTTCGGAAACGACCGTGGGGCACGAGGTAAGCGCGTGCGCGCAAAAACTGATTGCGGTTGCGCAAGCCCTGCTGCGGAACTATCCTTCCGGCATCGTGCCCCTGGCCAATGGCATGGATCACGTTCCGCCGGCGCCCCAGATCGGGGAAATTATTTTCGCGGCCAACCGGCGTCAATCCGCAATTTATTTTCAGCATGGCGATTGCGCGGAGCTGGCCGAGCGCGTCAAAAGGTCCGGCCGGAAATTTCCGGTTTTCCGGGGCGAGCTTTGGGGCGCGCGCTATCATTATCTCCTCACGGGGACGCTGACCACCCGCAGCTATATTAAACAGGCCAATTTCCAGGCCGAGGCCCTGCTGGAAAAATACGCTGAGCCGCTGGGGAGCCTGGCCGCCATTCATGGGCAACCCTATCCGGAAAAGTTGCTGCAGGAAGCCTGGGGCTTGCTGTTCCTGAACCAGGCCCATGACAGCATTCACGGCTCCAGCGTGGATCAAGTGCATCTGGAAATGATGCAGCGCTTCGCCGCCGCGCGGCAGATTGCAACCGGGCTTTGCCACTATGCCCTGGAACACCTCGGGGCTTTGCCACTATGCCCTGGAACACCTCGGGTCATTGTTTCCCGCTATGGCGGAAGGCCGCCGGCCCCAGATCGTAGTCTATCATCCGGTACCCGCCATCGCCAAGGCTATGGCCCTGGCCGAGCTTGGGCAGGCGGGCAAGTACGCTGGCGCTGGCGCGCGGCTGGTCGAACTTTTCATTCATGCGCCGAACGATGATTTCCACATTGAAGACCATGAGGGCAACAGTCTGCCGCTGCAAATAGTCAAGAGCGGCCAAATGCCTTATGAAGCTACGCATCAGGTGCTTTTCCTTTCCCCGAATCGCGGACAAGCGCTGGAAGCTTTTTCCGTTGTTCCTGGTCGTGCAGCGACGAGCACGCCATTTAAAAACAGTTCGCATGAGATCGAGAATGAATTCCTGCGAGTGGCTTTCCGCAAAGGCGCGCTCACAATCTACGACAAGGTTGCGCGGCGGAGTTATCCGGACTTGAATATCCTGGAAGACGAGGCCGATGCCGGGGATGCCTGGGATTTTTCGCGGCCGTGGGGGAAAAATAAAATCCAGCGCAGCAGCGAATCTCCCGCGCGCTGCCGTCTGGTTGAAGCCGGACCGGTGCGCGCCACGCTGTTGATCGAGACGCTGATGCGCGTTCCCGCGGAGCGCGGAACAAGTCCGCGGAGCCTATCCGGGCAGAAACGCTCTCTTGAGCAGGCGTCCTTGAAGATTACCACGCGGATTTCGCTCCTGCGCGGCGCCCGTTGGGTCGGCGTGGCGGTGGAAGTGGATAATCAGGCGCAAGATCACCGCTTGCGCCTCAAATGCCGCACCGGCATCAGAAGTTCCCGCGTAAAAAGCCAGGGACATTTCGGAATTCTGGAAAGGCCGTTAGGCGCGCGGTCGGCCGGAAAGAACTGGGCGCAGCCGCCGCCCGTGACCTTTCCGTTTCGCGAGTGGCTGGCGGTGGACGATGGGCGCAGCGGCTTGGCGATTGCCTGCCCGGGCCTTTACGAGTATGAGGCGTGCGCGACTTCGCGCGGGGTTGATTTGTATGTAACCTTGTTGCGCTGCGTTGGCCAGATGTGCCGGCCAAATCTCAGGGCGCGACCGGGGGATGCCTCGCCGCGGTTGCCGATCCCGGAGGCGCAATGCCCGGGACTCCAGCGTTTTGAATATGCCTTTATGCCCTACGATTGCGCGCCGGACGCCAAGGCGCCGTTTCTGCCGGAAGTTAATGCGTTTCTCTATCCAGCAATGGCGCATTGGCGGGGCAAGGTCTCTGCCGCGCGCCCGGAAACGCTCGCCGCCGAGTTGTTTAAGCTTGAGCCGGCCAACCTCGTCGTCAGTTGCTTCAAGCGCGCGCAGGATGGCGCCGGCTATATCCTGCGTTTCTGGGAGAACGAGGGGCGCCCGACAATGGCACGCCTGAGGCTGGCCGCCAAAGTCCGCAAGGTATCCCTGTGCAACTTGAACGAAAAAGTTGTAAAACCCTTGCAAGGGAACGGAGAAGTAATTAAATTAAAAGTGGCGCCTTATAAGATCGTCACACTTAAACTCGATGCATAGGAATTTTCCGCCAGAGGCGGATCCGCACAGGCGGAACCACGGATGAACACGGATCCCGACTCTCCGGGAGGTCGGGACGGATGGGACTTTCCCGCTTCGCCGAGCGAGCGAGGCGGGCAAGATTATCAGTGTTCATCAGTGTCCATCAGTGGTTGATTTTCTTGGGTTGCGGGCATAGCCCGCGTTGGGGGGAAATCATGAAGCGCTCCGAGGTCAATGCCATTATTCAAAAATCAGTGGATTTTCTGAAAGACCAGAATTTCAGTCTGCCGCCTTTTGCCTTCTGGAGCGCCCGGGAGTGGTCTATCCATCGTAAGGAAACGCAGGAAATCAGGAAATGCATGCTGGGCTGGGATATAACCGATTTCGGCCTGGGCCATTTCAAAAAAATCGGGTTGGTGCTCTTCACCATCCGCAACGGCCACATGACCGACCCGCAATTCAA
>JACPGN010000079.1 GCA_016182435.1 Lentisphaerota bacterium
AAGTGTGGTTCCATGTCTTCTTATGCAATTTACACCTTTGGTCTGTCATTCCCGCGCAAGCGGGAATCCAGATCAGGCTCTCTACTACTCCTGGATTCCCGATTAGATCGGGAATGACGTACTGAATAAACTTGCCCATAAACAAAATCCGACAGTTATAGTTACAACCACACTTTTCAAGACAGACCTACAAATGTAAAGAAGCGTTTGACTCACTTCACTGGTGGGCCATGATGGGCAAACATATTCGCTTAGAGCGGATTATTAACCGCGATACGCGGCGCACGGTCATCGTGCCCATGGATCACGGCGTAACCATCGGCCCCATCCGGGGCATTGAGAACATGCGCGACATGGTGAACGCCGCGGCGGAGGGCGGGGCCAACGCCGTACTGGGCCATCTGGGCTTGCCGCTCCACGGGCATCGGCGGCACGGCAAGGATATCGGGCTCATTCTACACCTTTCCGGCAGTACGGTGTGGAGCCCCGACCCGAACGCCAAGGTGCTGGTTAACACGGTCGAAAACGCCGTAAAGTTTGGCGCCGATGGCGTCAGCGTGCACGTTAATCTCGGCGCGGCCAACGAGGCCGAGATGCTCAAGGATTTCGGCGAGGTGGCGGTGAAGTGCATCGAATGGGGTATGCCGCTCCTGGCCATGATGTACACCCGCGGCGCGAAATTCAAATCGGAGTCCGACCCCGCCGGCGTGCGGCACGCCGCCCGTATTGCCGCCGAACTCGGCGCCGACATCGTCAAAGTCAATTATACCGGCTCGCCGAAAACGTTTGCCCCCGTAGTGGCCGGCTGCCCCATCCCGGTGGTCATTGCCGGCGGCGAAAAATTGAAGGACGAACGCAAGGTGTTCCGCATGATCCGCGAGGCGCTGGATGTCGGCGCCGCCGGCGTGGCGGTCGGCCGCAACGCCTTTGGCCATGCCGCTCCCGTGGCCATGATCCGGGCCATCTGCGCCCTGATCCATAAGAACGCTTCGATCAATAACGCCGAGCGCCTCTTGCGCCGGTAACCGTTTTGGCGTAATCACTTAGAACGCGTGAAACAATTACCGAAGATCGCCGAAGCGGGGCTCGGCTCCTACATTTTCCCATCTATCATGGGGTTTTTGTAGGAGCGCTGCCCCGCCAGCGCGATGATTTTCTATTGTTTCACACCTTCCGAGGGATTACGTTTTAGCCATTGCCAAGGTGTCAATTAATTGCTCTGGATCAAGACGGAACTGGGCGCCCTTGCCCTCATAAAACCCATGTGCGGCAATCAGGTGGATATTGAGATCGCTGAAGGTGATCTCAAGCCCGCGCGCCAGATTCCGCACAGTTGTATTGACTTTAGCCAACGCGCCCTTATCTCCGAACGGGCAGGGGAGATAGCCGCGTTCGGCCTCCACCCGCACCGCGAAATGCGGAGGCGCCGCCACGATCTCGCCTTGTCCCGGCCAGCCGGCTTGACGTAAGGCCCGCAGGCGCTTAGCCAGGCGCGCATGGGTCAGTCCCCGCCGCCGGACAGCGGCCGCATCCGTCCGAAGAATATCCTTTAAGCTCCGTTTGTCCGGCCCCAGGAATGCCCGGCGCGCGGCCGGGTCGGTTTGCAGAGCTTTCTCAATAGCAGCCAGTGAATCCGCTTTTTTCATATCTCACCTCAGCTTCATACATATATGTATAGGAATTTCCCGCCATAGGCGGGTCCGCCTCCGGCGGACAATCTTGCGGTTCTACCGAACCGCTACTACACCAGCATCCGTTGTAGTGGCCGTTCGATAGAACGGCAAAGTTGCCGAAGCCTAATTCAGCGCTTGAGTCCACATCAAGCGAACGCATCATAAAAGATGAGGTTATCGCTAACACCTTTTTCCCGGAGCACTTTGATACACGCCTGGATCATGGCCGGAGAGCCGCAGAGATAGGCTTCGCCGGGAAAGTGCTCTTCCAGGCGCCGCGCCAGGACGTCCGAAATAAGACCGGTTTCGCCGCGCCACTGGTCCTCGGGCAAGGGGGCGGAAAGCGCGGGAATAAATTGGAAATCCGGCAAGGTTTGCTCAAGCGTCGGCAGCTCATCCAGCAGCAGCAGATCGCGGCGCGCGCGCGCGCCGTAGAAATAGCGCACGCGGCGGCCAACCTTGCGGTCGCGCATATCCAGCAGGATGGAGCGCATGGGCGCCATGCCCGATCCGCCGGCCACCAGCACCGCGAGGCGGTCGCTCTCCCGCAGGAAGAAGTCGCCATAGGGGCCGTGGAAAACGACCTGGTCATGCAGCTTGAGATACTTGAACACATAGGTCGTGCCGATGCCGTTCAGGACCTGCTTGACTTCCAGTTCCAGCACGCCGCGTTGCGCCGGCGGCGAAGCAAGGGAATAAGCGCGGTAAGTAATCCGGCGCCCGGTGGCGTAAGCCGGAATGCGGAATTGGATATATTGTCCGGCCTTGAAATCCATATCTGGCGGTGACTTAAGCTGCATCGTGATTCCACGGATATCCGGGGTTAAGTCCTTGAGGGCGATGACTTCCGCCTTGTATTCGCGCGCGTGGAAGAAATCTTCGGGGATGGCCAGGCGCAGGTCGCGCTCGACTTTTACCTGGCAGGCCAGACGCTGTCCGGCCCGGCGCTCGCTGGCGCTTAAATGCTCTTCCTCGCGGGGCGATAGCGCATTGCTGGCGCCCGTTCGACTTTGCTCAGGGCTATTGCGGGCAGGCCCGCCATAGCCGGAGAGCACCTGAACCCGGCACAGCCCGCACAGTCCGTGCCCGCCGCAGGCGGAAGGGACAAAGATATTGTGCGTCTGCAGCGCCATCAGCAAGGATTGCCCGGTCGGCACGGCAAAAGCCGGCCGGTCATTGACGGTGATCTCTGCGGTTGTAGCTGGTTCAGGCATAGGCGGCCTTTGAGTTTGCAATTCTTCCCTTCCCTCCGTCGCCCGGGTTATGGAGGGCAGGCAGGGAGCGTTTCTTTGTTCGGACGTTCCCTTAACCCAGCGCTGCGCACTGGGCTATGATATAGCACCCCTTTGGGGTGCATTGTCAGCAGGCCAAAGGCCTGCAACACTTGTCCTGCGTAGCCTCTGGCGAAGCAGGATCATAGCCTGGGGTGTAACCCCAGGACAAAATGTGTTGGCCAAAACATTCGTTCAATGTTTCCAGGCCACAATTACATCTTGGCCGGAGAGCGTGTGGGGCCGCCCGCACCAGGTTCCGTACCACGGCGGATGTTTCAAGATTAGCCCGGTCTGGGCGTAAAGCTCCAGAATGAATTGCTCCATAAAGCAGATGGCTGTTTCCGGGACGGCCGGATTCTCCGTGCGGTAGACGCCCTGCTCGCAGTAGAAATCAAATTGCGATTTGCCGGCCGCGGCCAACGCAGCGGCTTCAGCATTCCAGAGAAAGTAGGTGATGAGGCAGCGTCCGCCGGGTTTCAGGACCCGCGCAATTTCCGAGAGATATTGCCGCACTTCCTCCGGTAGCATGTGGGTGAAGACTGAGGACAAAAACACGAAATCAAACGAGGCGTCCGGAAAGGGAAAGCGATAAGCCTCTGCTGGATAGCGCCCTTTGGGGTTGTAGTGCCGATTGTAGACATCGGCGGCAAGAAAATGAAATGTCGGGAAGCGGGATGAAATTGCCGCGCGACACCACTCCACGCCGGAAGCCGCGATTTCAAAGCCTTCATAGCGGCCTTTCTCCGAGAGATACTCTGTCAGCGCCGAGGCAATGCGGCCGCAGCCGCTACCGACTTCGAGAACGACCTCGTCCGGCGTGAGCGCAGCCAGCTCGATAAAGAAGCGCAGAAAATCCCGGCCGGCGTCCTTATATTCCCGGATTCCGATAGTGCTGACGAACTTGGCGCGTAAGCGGCGGCGTGGCGTCAGCTCGTCGCGCGAGGCCCTTTCGCCAATTTCCATGACCAAATCGAGGAGAGTTCGTAGCCAGGATTTAAGGACCGGCGGCAGCCTGGTTCGGATGGCGCGAAAGCGCATAAGTGCCTCTGCTTTAACAGCTATTATTGACGCCCGGTGAGGGCACCGGGCCTACAGCATTTTTTGTAGGCCGGGTCCCCTGACCCGGCAGGATTGACAAAGGCGCCTATTTGCCGGCCGTAATTGCCGGGCTCAGATGGTAGCCGCGCATCGCGGTCTCCTGGTGCCACGAGGTCGCCGCGCTCGAGCCGAACAGGATCATGGCAATGGCCGCAAGAATCAGCACGGCGCGCACGGCACTGCGTTCGATCCCAATAAGCCGCAGGGTCAGCGCCACCCAGAAAATCGAAAAGGCCAGAGCGGCCACCATCGTGCGCGCGGCCGCCGGAAGATCGAAATGCCAGAAGAGCACCAGGCGGAACCAGGGCCATTGGACCGTCTCGCTATTCTGCTTGCGCGCCAGGGCGATTTTAAGATTGTGACGCAGGTCAGCCTGGGCGCCGCCGAAACGTTCGGCGCGCTCAAACGCCGCAATGGCCGCATCAATCTGCCCGGCCTGCAACAGGGCGGTACCCAGGTTATAAAACAAGCTTCCATTGCGCACGCCGGAATCAACCAGTTTCTGATACGTCTGGGCCGCTTGCAGGTAGGCTGCCGGCGTGCGTGCGGCGGCCAGGCGCGCTTGAGCTTCGTTCCAAATGAAAGAGCGTTCGGGAGCGTCGAGGGCCCAGAGTGCCCGGCTTGATAGCAAGCTGCCGATTACAACCAAGGCCGGCAAATAAAGCCAAGCGATGGGAAGACGGAATTTCGGGTAATAAACGGCGATGTTCATGCTGGCTTCCGTTTCTCATTGGCTTGGAGAGAGTGCTCGATAGCTTTAATCAGCTTCAAAAGCTTCCGGCCGTCGTTGATCAGGTTATTCAATTCAGCCCGTGTTGAAAAGCCGGCATTGAAATAATGTTCAAAGAGGCGGCTTAGCTCCTCGGCCAAATGCTGAGGCACGCCGGCTTTGGTCAACAAGTGCCGGGCATCCTCCGGGGTAAGCCCAGCACTGGAAACCTCCAGCCGCTCGCCCAGGTATTGACGGATGACGGCACAGACCAGATTGGCGGTGGAAGAATCCCGCGAAACGCGGGACAAGTCCCGCGCGGCGCGTGACTTCTCCGCTACACCCGACTTGATCGCCGCGTTGAGCCGCTGCTGGGCATGCGCGCAAGAGAGTTGCCGCCGCCGGGCGGCCTTGTATTTTTCGCTATGCTCCTGGTAAAAGCGGATTATCAGGCCGATCAGGAATAAGCCGGGTCCGGCCCCGGCCACTGTCAACCAGGCCGGGTGGCCCAGCAGCTCGGCCGGCTCCGCGCCCGCGGCGCCATTGCGCGCCGCCGCGATTTTGCGGGTGCGCTCATCGTCTTTCCTGGCTGCCTCTTGCAGGCGATTGGTGTCGCCCAAAATCTCCGAAGCCGTAACTTCCGTGCTGCGTTTAACCGCCAGCGGGATCGGGTCGGTCGCGATGGTTTTGTAACTGCGGCTTTGGACATCATAATAGGCTACTTCAATCGGCGGCACCTGGAATGCTCCGGCGCGCGTCGGTCGCAGAGTGTAAATATACTGACAGGTCGTGTCCCGTTTAATCGTTTGCACGGTGTTATCGTAGACCATGAAATGCGTAAGCAGGTTGGTTTGCAGCGCTAACTTCGGCGGCAGCATTTTGTCAAAGCGCACTTGCCCGGTTAGTTCCAGCGTCAGTTTCAGAGGATCGCCCACGGAACAGGTGGTTGTGTCTAAGCTGGCTTTGGCCGCGAGGTTGCTGCCGATGGCGCCGGTAAAGCTGCCGGGGCGACCTTGCTCGGGCGGCGGAATTACCCGCACCGTGCAGGCCGGGCCGACCGCAAAAATGGCCATACCGTGGATTTGGCCTGAGTCGTCCGGCGCGACCGGCGCGGACCCCTTGAAGACCGCCGGGCCGAACACATAGTTGCCCTCATCCTTGGGAGTATAGGGAAGAGTAAGATAATATTCCACATAATTGTTTCCGTCCTGCCGAACCATACGCCGGGGAAACGCGAACACGGCCCGCCGGCGGCCGCCCGGCAAGAAGCTGCCGAAATCAAACAAATCGGGCTGGCGTGTATAATCGTTGATGGCGAACCCCGGCCGGTTATTCGGGAGCAGCATGTTATTCAAGAGCCGCCCGAGGTCGGGTCCGGCAGGTCCGCCAATGCCTTCCAGCTCCAGCCACGGAATGGTCAGGTGCGGGGGATTATCGGGGAAAATCGGCTCGGCTTCGGCCAGCTTGTCCGGCAAGCACTTGATTTGCACGGTGAGCGTAATCTCAAACGGCTCGTCAATCAGCACCGTCTCGCGGGAGGAGGTGATGGCCAGCTTGACTAACTCCTGTTTTGCGATATCAGTGACGGTTACTACAGGTCCTTCGGTCGCGTAGGGAAGACCGTTCACGGTGACAGTAACGGGTCCGGCCCGGAAAGGCCCGGCGACCAAGGGGGTCATTTCGTAATTGATGATCACACCGGAAAACTCCTGGCGGGTCATCTGGCCGTTCACAAAACTGATGCTGAACTTACTGATGTTCTGCTGGCCCAGATTGCGGACCTTGACGTTCTTGATCTGGGAAAGGTCGGGCTCGGCCGCGCTCACCCCCGCGACGTTGACTTGCAGAATAAACGATTCGCCAAGGTAGAGCTGGCTGCGGTTGGCCTCAGCTTTTACGGTTATCTCATCGGCCGCCAGCGGCAGAACGGCAAAAAGCCCAAGGAAAATCGCCGCCATTTTCTTTACAAAGAATTGCATTGGAACTTGAACATATATAACCGGTGCCGGGGTGTCAATCGGCCTCGGTCTGGTTGGTGTGTCCCGGGCCCATGAGGCCGACGTCATACTATGACGTCCTACAGAGGCCAGCGCCATCCCTCCCGATGCAGAACAAGGGACTGCATCGGGATGGCGCCCTAAAGTGATGTATCCACGTGCAACGCGCTTCTGTAGTGCGTCACAGTGTGGCGCGGTTCTATCACACTTTATAAAGTGTGATATGACGTGCAACGAGCTTCTGTAGCGCGTCACAGTGTGACGCGTCCTATTTCTACCAGTCCTTCTCCACCGGCGATGGCGGGATATAAGCATCCGGCCGGCGTTCCTCGCGGTGTTCCTTGTCCCGTTGCTGGGCTTTTTCCAGGAGCGCGCGCGCCTGTTCAGGAGTCATGGTCTTGTCCTTGTCCGGTTCCGCGCTCTGTTGCTCCTCCCGCGGTTGAGGCTGATGCGGCTGCTCCTCCGGCGGTTGCGGCTGAGATTCTTTTGGCTGGGGAGGCGGTTGCGGCGCAGTCTCTTGTTGTTGCGACTGTTGCTGCTGCTGATCTTGGGGGGACTGTTCCTGCTGTTGATTTTGCTCCTGCTCCTGCGGTTGCTGGTCTTGCTTCTTCGGCAGCAGCTTTTCGATTTCTTTCAAGAGCTCATACGCCTTACGTTGGTCGGGTAGGGCTGCCGTGAGGTTAGTTCCTCCAATAGCTTTAAGCGCCCGGCCTTGCAAAGTGACAGCCTCGCGCGCCAGCGCCAGAATGTTCGTGCGCGTTTCCGCCGTGATTTCCTGCTGGTTTTCCAACGCGTTGGTCATAGCCATTTCCCGCGAAGCGCGGGACAAGTCCGGTGAGCGGTTGGTTGACACGAGGCCGGCATGTTGAGGCGCCGAGCCGCCTGGCGGAACCGCCTGGGAGAAGCGCTCGATGAACTCTCCGGTCAACGCCTGGGCTTCGCTCTGCTGATAACGGATGACCGGCAATTCAACTTCCGCGGCGCGGGTCAGAACCGAGGTCGTCAGGGCAATTGCGTTGGTCTGGCGCCAGATATCCTCGCGAAGCAACTGCGGAAAACCAGCCAGGCCTTTCCACAGCGAATAAATGCCGGACTCTGAAGTCATGGCTTCTCGGTAGGCCTCGGGTTCCAGGTTGCGCAGACTTTCCGTGGCCTGCTGCATGAGTGTCCGTAGAGCCTCAAGGTGCTGTTCAACCTGCTGGGTTTGCGGCGCAGCGGAAGTGGCGGCTGGAGCTTGGTGGGCCGCTGCCTCGGCCAGTCGAGCTTTCAAGGGAATCAGCAAATCGGCGTTATCCCGCTCCTCTTTGCTCAAGCTCTCCAGTTGACCGATCCGGGAAGGCGCGTTGTTGGTCAGGGCCGGGCGCAAGCCCTCAATCAACCGGCGTTGATTCACCAGCATCATATCGGCCAACTGCGCCGGCGGAGTTCCCTGGTAGCGCTCCAACAGTGATTTGATTTTAGCCTCCTCGCGGGCGGCGGGCAGGAGGTTGCTGACTACGCACAAATTAGCCCGCGCGGCTTCATCCTGCGTGTTAAGGCGCAAGGCCTGCTGAAAGGCCTGTCCGGCGCGTTCCAGCATTTTGGGGCGTGTATCCGGCGGCAGATTGGTTCCGGCGGCTTGGGCTTGTTCGGCCAGTTGAAACGCCGCGCAGCCGGAATTGTAGCTGGCCGCCGCGGAATCGGAAATTGGGGTCATGGTCAACTCGCTGAATTTTTCGGCGGCCGCCTGATATTGACCCGCCCGGTAGAGCGCGCAGGCGGCATTGAAGCTGCAATTATTTTGCAGAGCCGGAGTCTGGCCTTGAGCGGCCTGCAAATAGGCTTCAGAGGCTTCCTGATATTTTCCAAGCCAATACAGCTTTTGGGCGCGCCGGGCGCCGGCGCGGCCAACGGCTTCGGGCTTGACCGGCGTGAGGTTGGTTGACGAAACGTTTACGGATTGAATATTCGTCCGATCCGCGCCGGACGCCTGAACCGGATTTGTGGCGGGGAGCGCCGTCAAGGCCTGAGCCTGTGCCAGGTCAACGGTCAACGACCACGCTAGGAATGCGGCGACGGAGCCCGTCGCCCTCCAGAGGGATGGATTATGGAGGGCGGTCGGCTCGACCGCCGGCATGCGGAATCGGCGGCAGAGCCCGTCGCCCTCCCTGGGAGGTGATGTCTTGTATGGAGGGCGGACCTCCGTGTCCGCCGCGCCGGCGGCTCGCGCGGCCTTTAGTGTTTGACTATCAGATTGGGCCGGAGACTTTTTCCGAGCGCCAAGCCGTCCTTTACTCAGCAGGGCGCCCGCCAGGAAGGCCAACACGGCGGGCAAGAGAAAGAGCTGGTAGCGCTCAACATATTGGCGCCGGATCGTCTCGGCGATGTCGCGCGCGGCGAGCTTGCTCAAGTGATCGCGGTAGAGCGCGCCGAGTTTGACATTAGCCGTGCCGACCGGCACGTAGGCGCCTCCGGTGATTTCAGCGATGGATTTCAGCGTCTCATGCTGGAGCCGGGTTACTACAGCCTGGCCCTGGTAGGTCATGAAATCGCGCGGGCGTGTTGAGCTGGGGATTTTAGCGCCCTGCGGGTCGCCCAGCCCGACGGTAAAAATGGCGACGCTTTTTTTCCGGGCGACTTCGGCCATGGCCTTGGCCCGGCCGGCCAAGTCCTCGCCATCGGAAATCAGAATAATGGCCTGGTAGGCGCCGGCGTCGCTTTCAAAGGCGTCCAGGGCCTTGGCAATGGCATCCCCGATATCAGTTTCGCCCCGTGGTGCCGAGTCCGGCGAAACATCGGCCAGAGTCTGCTCAAGATAAGCATAGTCGGTAGTCAGCGGGCAAAGCTGAACGGCCTTGCCGCGGAAAACGATCAGGGCGGCGCGGTCGCCGCGCAGCTCGCGCAGCAAATCCTGGATATCGGTCTTAGCCCGCTGGAGGCGGTTGGGGTGAACGTCCTGGGCCAGCATGGAACGCGAGACATCGAGCGCGATGGTCAGATCGCGGCCGCGCTGCAGGACCGTTTCCGTGCGCAGGCCCCATTGCGGCCGGGCCGCGGCAATCAGGGCCAGCGCGAAGCCGAGCAGTACCAAGGCCCATTGCCAGTAAAAAAGAGCGGCTTGGGGCGCGGGAGCAAGTTTCGGACGCATGACCGGCGATAGAAACCGCTCCAGCGCTCTGGCCCGGCGCCGCCGGGCCGCCAGAGCGATAATGCCCAGGGCCGGCACGAGCCAGAGCAAAACGAGCAGCCAGGGATTAACGAATTGAATCTGCATTTTGTAATTACTCACCACGGATTACACGGATGGCACTGATATGGAATTTGGGCCGGCTTTTCCCATCCGTGTTATCAGTGTAATCAGTGGTTGATTTTTTGGGTTTCGGGCCCAAGCCCGCCTTAAATAATTTCCCGGCGGGCAGTCATATTCAGCGAAGTTGCCGCGAGGAGCGCCAGCAATCCGGGCAAAAGGAACCGGGAAAATAATTCCGTGTACTGGTTGTAGATCTCCTGGCGGATACTGGTTTTTTCAAGTTTATCAATGTCGGCAAAAGCCCGGGCCAGGCCCTTGGGGTCGCGGACGTTGAAATACTGCGCGAGAGTAGTGGAGGCAATGCGGCGCAGCAGGTCTTCATCAATCCGGACTTCGGCGTATTGAATGACGTTCCGGCCGAAGACGTCGCGAACCATGAACGGCGCGCGGCCGTTGGAGCCCACGCCGATGGTGTAGACCTTGATCCCCAGCGCCTTGGCGGCCTTGATGGCCTCGTCCGGCTTGATAATTCCGGTGTTGGATTCGCCGTCGCTCAAGAGCACGATGATTTTTGATTTGATCTCGGATTTTTCCAACCGGGCGCAGGCGGTGGCCATAGCATCGCCGATGGCGGTCAGCAGCTCTTCCTGATTGGCCAATTGCCCGTTGGCGTCCAGCGCCGGCTTGGGGATCTGGACTCCCTTTAGGACGTGCCGCAGCGCGCTGTGGTCAATGGTCAGCGGCACACGGCTGGTGGCATAGCCGCCGAAGGTTACCAGGCCGATAAGATCATCGGGGCGCTTAGCGATGAACTGGTTGAACGTTTCCTTGACCACGTCTAAGCGCGTGCGCACGGCATCGCGCGTGGAAAAATCCAATGCCTCCATTGAGCCGGAAACGTCCACCACCATCTGGATGGCGATAGCGTCGGCCTGCCGGGCGGTCCTGGCGAACACGGTTTGCGGGCGGGCCAGGGCAATGATGGCCAGGAGCGCGCCGGCCAGGAAGAGCGCCGGCGCGACCACGAGCGCGGCCGTTCGCCAACTCCAGGGCGCGGTTCGAAGGCGATGGGTAGGGGCGAAGAGAATAGCCTGGCTTCGGCGGCGCGCGAGCACCGCCCAGGCGGCCGCAGCGAGCGGAATCAGCAGCAGCAAATAATATGGATCGGCAAACCGGAACATGGTGAACCTGTAAATCTAAGCATAGGAATTTCAAAGTTGTAGCCGGGGTCGCCGACCCGGACCGGCCTCAGCGAGGCCGGCTACAGTTTTTAGTTGCCGAAGGCCTAATTAAATGTCAGTTGTCCCTACTTCGCCAAGGCTTCGCAGGGCAAGCCGTCATCCGCCGTCCCGCTCGGAGCGGGATAAATCTGTCGCTTGCCACGCGTCCCGCGTGGTCCGTCGTCTGTCCTCCGTTGTCAGTGTTCGGTTGTCCGTTTCAATATAATCCCGGGCGGTGCCTAAGGCCCGGTCAATAATCGCCGGTTCGGGGCGGTAAACCGCGAACTTTACCAGGTCGGCGGTCTGGAGAAAGGCCCGCAGTTTGCCCAGAACCTCAGCGTGGAACCGCGGATTGTAAGAGGCGGCCAGCAAAAACTCCTCCGTGGTCTGTTCCGGCGCGCGGATGCGGTGCGCGCGTTCGATGTAGCGGCGGACAATTCCGGTCAGTTCCAGAAAGAATTCCTTGACCTGGTTTTGGGCGATCAAGTCGCGCTGCATCAGGTCGGCCAGTTCCCGCAAGGCGCGTTCGCGGGGCGACATGCGGAGCAAGCGGATAGCGCGCTGCAAGCGGCGGGCGAGCCGGTAGAGCGCCCAAAAAGCCGCGGCCGCCAGCGCGCCCGCGCCGGCCCAGCCGGCCACCGTCGTGAACGCCGGATAAATCCAGACCGGAGGACGAATGTCGCGGATGGAGGTTCCGGGCTGCCCGCTGCCAAGGGGCGCGACTTCAAAAACCAGGGCGCGGGTGGCAAACCAGTTTTCCAGCGGCTTGGGGCCGCTCGTATCGGTATAAGTCACGGCTATAGGGGCCAGCCGGTATTCGGCGGCAATGAGCGGCGTCAGCCGGAAACAGTGTTCGCGGGTGATGGCGTCATTCCGGATGATTGGCTCGCGCTCAAAGGCCCCGCTCAAGGCGAATCCGGAGAACCGATCGTCCAGGGCCGGCAAACGAACCATGATATTGGTCGGCGCTTTTATTTTGATGGAAAGGAGAATATCGCGGGGCAAGTGAACCCGGGGCGGGTCGGCGGTCATGACGAGCTCCACGGGCCCCGATGAAAAATTCTCAACGCGGGGCGTGGCATTGGTAATTGCCGCCGGCGCATTGGCCAAGCCGGCAGCGGCGAACAGGCCAATGAACAAAGCAATAGCTATCAAGGCAATCGTTAACTTTATGGACAGGAAATTAACATTCATCATTCGGCATTTCACATTTGGCTCACCCCCTGCGCAAGCGGCGCCGGCGCAGGTAGAAAAGGCGGTGCACATCATCAACAAAAGGGCGGTCGGTTGTCAGGGTCAGGCAGTCCATCTTGAACCGCAGAAATTGTTTGGCCAGCGCCTGTTGCTCGGCGGCGGCTTGGCGCTGGAACTGCGCCAACAACCGGCGGCAACGGGTATCCACCAGCAGGAGTTCGCCCGTTTCCGGGTTGAGAACTTCCAGCAGCCCGGCGTCAGGCAGGCAAAGTTCGCGGGGATCGGC
>JACPGN010000084.1 GCA_016182435.1 Lentisphaerota bacterium
GTTGTCCAAAGTTACCAGGCCATCCATCACGGTATCCACGCCGAAATAGAACCAATAGACACCGGGCGCCAGGGTGCTGATGGTCAACACATCGGCGGAACTAAGATCAAAAATTGGTCCTTGCCAGGTAACCGCCAGCCCCGCGCGCCATTGGGCAGGCACATTAAGATAATCAAAGTAGTACCAGGCGCCATCCTGGGTTGAGGCCGCCACCCACCAGTCGGCGTTAGTTCCGGCATAGGCGCCGGCCGCCAGGCCGGCCGTGATAGTAAGAGTAGCGCCGGCGGGGATGGAGATCGTCGAGTCCGTGTGATTGGCCTGGATAACCGGCAGCGGCATGGGCGCGTTGGAGATCGAAAAGAGCGCTATCTGGTTGATGCCGTCGTAGCCCAGGAACAATTTGTTACTGGCAATCACGCTGTGCGGCCTGTTCCACTGGCCGTCAATAACCGGTTTGTTGGTTAACAGGTTCCAGCCGGAATCATAGACAGCCATGTAGATCGGTCCGCCCTGATCGTTGGTCATGTAGCCATAGTGCATGATGAAGCTGCCGCTGACCGGCTCGCGTGAAAGCCCGGAGACAATGCTGAGCGCCGGGATGGAATTGCTCAGGATGGTGGTTTTGTTGGAGGTCAACTGCAAATCGCTGTCGAAGATCAGGCGGCTATAGCGATAGTTCTGGCCAGGCGCGAGCGTATCCGGCGCAACCAGGTAATAGCTGCCATTGTAATAGGTGACGGCCGCCCCGTTAGCGTGGATGTTGTTCGGCGGCCCACCAATGGCATTGGTCAGAAGCAGGTTCAGGTCGGCATCGTATTTATAGATGCGGTGGCCAGTGCCGGGCAGATATTTGCCCACACAGACATTCGTGCCATCGCCGGCCATGAGCATGTCGTTGGTCGGGGGATCGTTGGAAGCCACAGTCGTAATGGCAATGCGCGAGAGGTTATGATCCAGCTTCAGGAGATACAGGTAGCCGCCCTGACCGCCGCCGGAGATTGAGAAGGTCAGATAATGGTAACCGTTCTGGAAAATATGCTTGTGGTCGGCGATACGGTCGTTGCCGGCGGTGTCATTGGTGCTGGCGACTGCCACCGGGCTGCTGAGCTGGTTCAGCTCCAGGTCAAACTTGGCGAGGGAGATGCCGCCGGCGGAAGTCTCTCCGGAAATTACCACATTGCTGCCGTCATACACCGGAATGCTCCAAACTGATCCGTAGCTGAGCGCAAAGTTGGTGACCAGGGTAAGCTCCTGCGCCGCCAGCGAGCGCGCCGCCAGGACAAGGGCCATGCGCAAGATTAATTTAACGAGTCTATTCATCGGTGCGCCTCCTATGATTGCGGATAACGTACGATTTGCGCGTCAAGGATTAGGGGGCATGTTGCCGACTTTCTTGAATTGGAGTCAAGCCCTTTCCTGATTGGCCGAATGGCGCGGATGCGCGGCGGTTGTCCGTGATAATTCCGCTTATCGCGGAAAATCTATCCGCTCCATCCGCATGGTTCGCGACGCGATAGCAACAATAAAGTCCAAGATGTTGTTCTCTCAGCTTCGTCCAATCTATTTCTGAGCGCACCGTAATGGGTCAGTTATTGGGGGGAGATTGTGAATTTTCATGCTGTCATTCCCGCGAAAGCGGGAATCCAGCTTCTGGATTCCCGACTCGTGCTTCGTAGCGAAGGCTTACTTCGCAGAGTAGCATCAGGTCGGGAATGACAATCACCCCCCAATAACTGACGAGTTACAGCGCACCAAATACGCTCATTCGCTCCACTCCCCATGGCGCCGGCGGCGCAGGAGCACCAGAAAAAACGGCCCGCCCATCAGCGCGGTGATGACGCCGACGGGAATTTCAATCGGCGCGATCAGCGCGCGCGCCAGCGTAGTGATGACGCCGACGGGAATTTCAATCGGCGCGATCAGCGCGCGCGCCAGCGTATCCGCCAATGTCAGGAACAGCCCGCCGGCGAGCGCGGCCGCCGGGATCAGCCGCCGGTGATCCGGGCCGAGGAGCGCGCGCATGGCGTGCGGCACAATCAGGCCGACGAATCCAATAAGCCCCGCGAGGGCGACGGCCGCAGCGGTCATCAGCGTGGCCAGGGCAAGCCCCATGGTAACGACCAGGCCGGTGCGCACTCCCAGGTGGTGGGCCATCTCGCGGCCGAGGGTGAGGGCGTTCAGATCGCGCGCCATGAGCCAGAGTCCGCCAAATGCCGCCAGAACCAGCGCGGCGCTGATGGCCAGCAGCGGCATAGAGGTTACCTGTAGATTGCCCAGCAGCCACCAGGTTATACTGTGCAAGCCTTCGACGGGGGCAAGCGCAATGATCAGCATCAACAAGCTGGAACAGATGGAGCTGATAATGACGCCGCTTAAGAGCAGCGCGTAGAGCGAGGGCGCGCTGCCCTGTGCGGACAGCAAATAGACAATTAGCAGCGCCAGAATGCCGGCGATAAAGGCGCTGGCCGGCAGGATGAATACGCCGGCGGCGCCAAAAAAGATCGCCAACGCCGCGCCGAGAGCCGACCCGCCGCTGACACCCAGCACGTAGGGTTCAGCCAGTGGATTGCGCAACAGTGCCTGGAGGACTACGCCCGCGCAAGCCAGCGCGGCGCCAACGACGAATCCGGCCGCAACCCGGCTGGCTCTGAGCAAGAGGATGGCGCGGAGCAAGGGCGTCGGCCAATCCTGAATGGCAAAGTCGGCCGCGCCCACCAACAGGCAGGCGCCCAGAACCAGGGGCGTGAGGGCCAGCAACAGCCAGGCAGCATTTTTTTTCATGGCTGCAACCACATTTCGCTTAGCACCAGTCATTTGTTAATAGCAGTGCGAATTTTGTTTGAAAAAGGCGGCGGCGATTCCGGCCCATCTGTGCCGTTGCCGCGCTTGCGCATACGCGAGTATAGCGCTTCACGCGGCGCCGGCACATCTGAGCCGGACTTACCTTGCTTTTTCAAATCCCGCTCCGCGGGAAACAAAATTCGCCCTGCGACCATGCCGCCCAACCGTCGCAGTTGGGCGGGGTAGGCAGTTAATTATTTCCGGGAGTGTAATTTTGATTTTCCGACTGCTGAATACAGGTTTGTAGGGCTTCAATGCCTTCCAGAACGCGGGGACCGGGGCGGAGAATCAGGTTGTTATCGAAGGCGCCGTACACGCGGAGCGTGCGCACCGCTTTGATCTGCGACCAGCCCGTCCGCGCCGCCAGCCGCTTGACGTGGGCTTCTTCCGGATTTTGCGCGCTGCCGCCTGCGATCGGGTATAAGCATAGAATAATATCCGGATCGCGCGCAATGACCCATTCGCTGGCCACTGGAAAATAATCTTTGTCAGCCTGCCCGAGCTCGGCCAGGGCCACTTCGTCGCCCAGGTTTCGTCCGCCAGCCAGGGTGATAAGCTCAGCCACAAACGAGTTGCGGCCGACGGTCATGAGCGGGTCTCCCCAGATTTCAGCGAAGACCGTTGGCGCAGATTGCCCGGCGGCTTTACGCAGTTCCAGCTCCGCGCGCCGCCGGATCACCTCACGGCGGATGCGCTCGGCCAGCGAGGTGGCGGCCGGCTCAGCATGGGCGAGCCGGCCGACCGTGATAATGGCCGTGGGAATATCAGCGAGCGTTGAGCAGGGGACGCGCGCGCGCCGGATGCCCAGTTGCGCTATCAGCTTGGCCGTCGTTTCATCTTCCAGGGCTATATCCAGGATTAAAGTCGGCTTGCTTTTCAGCAGTCGATCCAGGGAAGGCGCGCCGAATCCGCCGATTATCGGCACGGCTTTGACAATCTCGGGCGGATAGTCGCAGGCGCTGGTCCGGCCTACCAGCGCGGCGCCCGCGCCGATGGCGCAGATAATTTCGGTGAGGTTAGGCGCCAACGAAACAACGCGGTCCCCATCCGGCGCCGGGTTTGAATGGCGTGAAGAACACCCGGGCAATAGGAGCACAATGAGCAACAGGAGGGCAATGTGCCGGGACCAAACCATGGATTACTCCATAAGTCCGGAGCAGACGCCCTGGAGATAGGGCAAGGCGGCCGCAAGGGTTAAGAGTAAGACGCACTCCACCATCTCATTAGCAAACCCCAGCAGGTCGCCGGTGACGCCACCGAAGGCGTGTTTCATCCAGCGCGCCAGCAGCGGTCCGACCAGCAACGCGGCCAAGAATAAAAGCAAAGCGCAAGATTGGATCAGCAAGCCGCACAGGATCAGGGCCAGAAGGCCGGCGGAAAGAAAATGGGCGGGGGCAGCCTGTTTAACCAGCGCTTCGGCGGTGCCGCCTTCAGTGCGGGCATAGGGCAGCATCACGGCCAGGAGAACCTGAATTAGCCGCGCGAGAATGAACGGAACCGGAATCGCGGCCCATTGCCCCATGATCGCCAATTGGGCAAGCGCGGCCGTTTTTATCAGCAATACAAGCGTGATGGCTATAACCCCAAAAGCCCCGACGTGATGGTCTTTCATGATCTCGAGCCGGCGTTCGCGGGTGGTGCTGCCGAAATAGGCGTCAACGGTGTCGCTCAGGCCGTCTAAGTGCAGGCCGCGGGTAATCCAGGAGGACATCACAACTCCAGCCACGCCTGCGCCCATGGGCCAAAGCAGCACGGCGCCAAAGCACCAGACCGCCAGGGTCACCAGGGCGCCGATGAGCGCGCCGGCCAGAGGGAAAAAATAAAGGGCATCGGCCACCCGCAGCGCGTCTCTGCCCGGCAGGGGCAGGATGGTCAGCGTCCGCACGGCAGTGATGAAGCCTTGGAAAATCATGGTATCTGTCCGATTAATTTAAGATCGGGGCATAGTTCAGACCCCAGTTACATGATCTTTTGGTAGGGACGCACCGCCGGGGCGTCCGTCTTCTAGAGCATGTTGTTACGGACGGCTCGGCGAGCCGTCCCTACCAATATAACCTAACAATGTTAGCATTAAACCAGGTCAAAACCGGAAATCCCAAATCGAAAACTCTATCAAGCGCCCGGCGTAATGCCGGCCTGCTCGAAGGTTGCCATTTCGTTATAGATAGCCAGGGCGTTTTCCATGATTTGCAAGGCAATCGCCGCGCCGGTGCCCTCACCCAGGCGCATATCCAGGTCAACAATCGGCCGCAGGCGTTCCTTTTCAAAAAATTTCCGATGCCCTGGTTCAGCGCTCATGTGGGCAAAGAACAGGTAATCCTTTACCGCGGGGCACAGGCGCATGGCGGCCAGCGCTCCGGCGGTGGAGATGAAGCCATCCACCGCCACCGGCCGCGCCCGCGCCGCCGCACCCAGGCAGAGCCCGCAAATCCCGGCAATTTCCAGGCCACCCACAGCCGCCAGCGCTGAGAGCGGGTCCGTGCAACGCGCTTGGTTGACCGCCACAGCCTTTTTGACGACTTGCCGCTTGCGCTCTACTCCCTTGGTATCGAGTCCCGTGCCCGGACCCACCAAGTCAGCAGCCGGCAGGTCGAGCAGGACGGCCAATAAGGCCGCCGCCGGGGTAGTGTTGCCGATGCCCATGTCGCCGGTAGCCATCAAGGTTACGTGGTTGTCAGCCGCCTGGTTGGCGCGTTCAATGCCTACGGCAATGGCCCGCACGGCTTCGTCCACGGTCATGGCCGGGCCACGGGCAATGTTATCGGCCCCGCGCTTGACGTTCAAGCGCAGCAGACCTTTCAACTCGCCGGGGTCTTCGGCTACGCCAATATCAATGACTTCAACTTGCGCGCCGGCGCGGCGGGCCAGCACGTTGATGGCCGCGCCGCCGCCGACGAAATTTTTTACCATCAGACCGGTAACCTCCGCGGGATAAGCGCTGACGCCTTCGGCGACGACTTTATGGTCGCCGACAAATACGAATATCCGTTTGCCCTCGATTTTTGGTTGCGCCTGCTGGAAGACGGCCACCAGGCGCGCGGCCAATTCTTCCAGGTAGCCCAGGCTGCGCCGCGGCTTGGTCAGGGAATCCAGCCGCTGGTAGGCTTTGGCGATCCAGGCCGGGGCAACAGGTTGAATCATGTGCAGTGTGCGGTCATATAGTTCACGGTCAGTCAT
>JACPGN010000085.1 GCA_016182435.1 Lentisphaerota bacterium
CATAGACGCGGTAAATCCGGATCGCCTGCGCCGTGCCGACCCCGTGGCCATGCAGGAAAATCATAATATCGCGCACGGCTTTCTGTTCGTTCCAGGCGGCCTTGATCTGCTCCCGCCGTTTTTTGCCTATCCCTTCCACCGCTTCCAGCCGCGCCGATTCGCGTTCGATGATCCGCAGGGTATCCTCGCCGAATTTTTTTACCAGCCGCGCGGCTAAAACCGGTCCAATGTCCGGAATCAAGCCGCTGGCCAGATATTTCTCAATGCCCTTGGCGGACTTGGGCTCGAGGCAGACCATCTTACGCGCGTTGAACTGGAGTCCATGCGTTTTGTGGCGCTGCCAGCGGCCTGCGGCCTGGAGATTTTCACCTTCCCAGACTGCCGCGCAAGTGCCCACGACCACTATGCCTTCCTGCTGGGGCGTGGTCTTCAGGACGCACACGGTATAGCCGGATTCTTCGGAACGATAGACGATATGGTCAATGACGCCCGAGATGGTTTCTTCCGGGGCCTCAGCGGATGGGGTGGGGGTGGCCATGGGTATTTTTTTAGAAATTCCCGCCTACGGATAATCTTTTGTAGCCGCGCCTGTGAAGGCGTGGATTCTTTCGATGGCCACACCGCCGCGGCTACATGAAACTGTTGCGGCGGCTGCCTAACCTAATTTAAGGCACGGGAAGCGGCGTTTGGGGCGTGAGCGTGTTCGTCGGCGTCCTGGCCGCCCGGTTAGTCGCCGTGATTTTCCACCTTGGCGGATCCGCCTGCTGGCGGATTCCCATGGGCGCGGCTTCCGGTTCAACCGCCTTAAGGAGTTGACGCTGCACTTCGTCCAGGTGTTGGTGCAGCTCGCGCAGCTCGTTTTCCCGGCGCTTGAGCAGTTCTTTGGTTTGCGCGTCGCCGGAGGCAAGCAGTTCGGCCAGCGGCCGCGTTTTAGCTTCGAGATCGGTCAGGAGCCGCTGGATATCAGCCTGGGCCTGGGCGCTGGTGGGCCTAAGCGCACTGGGGGGTGTTTCCCCCGTATCCGTGGCAAACGGTACTGGATAGGTTTCCGTCCCGAAGCGCTCAAGTAGCACGCGCAGCCCTTGCTCTAAAGTTTGCTGTTCAGCGCGGAGCCGAACAAGTAGGCGGTGGGTAATCCACCCACTGCCGCTAATGACTACCGCCAGAAGCAGCAGTAAACCCAGGCCAAGGCGCACATATTCGCGACGCCAGCGTTGGCGCTCATTGGCCAGCGCCTGATCAAGGAGCTGGGTGAACTCCGCGCGCGGGACTGTTGGGGAAGGCCTGCGCGGCCGTTGCTCACCTTGGTTTGTGACGTTATTGGCCATATTCGTTCTTGCGCTTTGGCGCCGGAGGTTTATAGTGCTTAGGCAGGAGAAACTGCAATAAAAAACAATAATATTAACCACGGATGGCACGGATAACACTAATTGTCGCCGGGCACCAAGCGGCCGGCGGCGGCGGTCTGACCATCCGTGAAATCCGTGTAATCCGTGGTTGATTTTCTTGGGTTGTGGGTAAAGCCCACGTTGGTGAATAACGAGTTTAAAGAAAATACCAAAGCACGGGTGGCGGAATGGCAGACGCGTTAGTTTGAGGGGCTAATGTCAGTAATGACGTGCGGGTTCAACTCCCGCCCCGTGCACCAGATCACCACCATACTGCCGTTCAAAGCCGGGGCTGTCAACCAATTTATCAGAATGAAGGTAACCCCTCAGTGAATGGGGGGCGTCGATCCCAATGGCCTGACGCAAGGTCTACGTAGGGAGCGACCACGCCCCTGGCGTGGTAAACCTCGCGCCTGCCACGCGCAACGCGTGGTCGCGCCATTTTCCCCATTGACTTACCCATTACCCATGAAACTATTGATTGCCAGCCGCAACCCGCATAAGCTCAGGGAAATTCGGGCGATCTTAAACCTGCCGGGGTTGGAAATCATCGGCGCCAACGAGATTGAAGGACTTCCCGAAGTCGTCGAGGATGGCCAGAGCTTTCAAGCTAATGCCGTTAAGAAGGCGGTTTCACTGGCCTTGCGCTGCAAACTCTGGACTTTGGCGGACGATTCCGGGCTGGAGGTTGAAGCGCTGAACGGCGCGCCGGGGGTCCGTTCGGCGCGGTTTGCCGGCCCGCCTGCAACGCTACCTGCTCGCAGTGGCTTCGCCACAGGCGATGCAGGCGGGTGCGTAGCATTGCGGGCAGGAGAGCCGGTGAATTACGCCGCCAATAATACCAAGCTCTTAAAGCTCCTGGAACTGGAGGCGCGGCGCTCGGCGCGGTTTGTCTGCGTTATAGTTCTGGCCAGTCCGAGCGGACGCGCGCAGATGGTGGAAGGCGTATGCCGGGGCCGGATCCTATCCGAGAGCCGCGGTGAACATGGGTTTGGCTACGACCCGGTCTTTGTGCCTGACAACTACGAGCAGACTTTTGCGCAGATGGATCCCGCGCTCAAGAACCGGATTTCTCACCGGGCCCTGGCACTGCAGCGCGCCCTTGAGACTTGGGGTGAATTATTGGGCGCCACGGCCACCGCCTGCCCGAGACGACTCGGGTCGGCCAGGGATTGGCCTGCCCGTAACCGAAAGAAATTAACCACTGATGGACACTGATGCACACTGATAATCCTGAAAGTTCCATCCGTGTCTATCCGTGTTCATCCGTGGTAAAAATCTTTGCTTAAGTCCGCCTCACAATCTTCGGCGCGCTCGCCATCATTCAAACGGAAGCTCGACCGAGAAAAGCGTGTAGCCGCTGTCCGAGAGCAGCACGAGCCATTCGTTGCTGGCTTCGTTGCGGATGGCCGGATCGGTAAGTCCATCGCCATCATAATCGGCCGGGACGGGGATATAGCCGGCGCCGCCCACGCCGAACGCGTCTGCATACGTCGCGACAGGATCGTAGGCGGGGGAGAACCTGAAGAGCCAGTCGCCGGTAGTTTCGCCAAACACAGCCGGATCGGCGAAGTTGTCGGCATTATAAATGCCCGGCACGGCCCAGTAATTTGTGCCGCCCAGCAGGTCGAGCGCATCGACTTGGTAGTAGACAAATGATGAGAGCAGGGCATGCCAGTCGCCCTGGCTGCGCTCGTAAATGGCCGGATCGGCTTTGCGGTCACCATCAAAGTCCGCCGGAATGCCGCTATAGCCTGGTCCGCCCAGAGTTGTCATGAGTTCGTAACTGCTGTAGCCAAGCATTGATAGCCGCATAATCCAGCGACCGCTCGACTCCTGATACACAGCCGGATCGGCAAAGCTATCGCCGTCATAATCAGCTGAAACCGCGGCATAGCCGGGCCCGCCCAGCCAGTTCGGGTCGGTGAAAACGAAAACATAACCGGTGCTGGAAAGCCGCGCTTTCCAGGTTCCCGTGCCTTCGTCATAAATCACCGGGTCGGCCTTGCGGTCGCCGTCATAGTCGGCGCTGACGCCGACTGACACGCTGGCGCGCCAGCCGGAATCCGAAGGACTGAATGAGCTCCAGCCGAGATCATTGGTTGCCCTGACCCAGTAATAATAGGTTACGCCCACCACCGCGCTGACGTCGCTGTAATTCGTTTGGATGGCCGCGCCCATGAGCGCTGCCGAGGATGAGCTGTCAACGGTATTGCGCCAGACCTGATAGCCGTCGGCGCCGCTGGATGTGCTCCAGAAAGTTAATATCTGACTGGCAAAAGTTCCGTCAGAAGCCGCGATGACCGCCGGCGCTGAAGGCGCCTGGCCGAACGATACGACCAGGTTCCGCGCGCCCGACTCGCTCAGGACCCATTCGGTAGCGGGCGCTACGCTGAAGGAGTGATAATCGCTGTTGGCGCCGCCTTGAATAATGACTTGGCGGTAAGGCGTTACGCCGGCGCCGCGGCTCATCTGGACCGTGGCTGAGCCGCTGACGGAGCCGGTTACGCTGATGCGGTCCAGGCTGGTGGTTGTTGCCGCGTAACAGACGAAGGTGGCCGAATTGAACGTCACCAGGTTGGAGAACGACAGGTTGCCAATATCAGCCGTGTTCGTCGTGCCTGGCGTAACTGTGCCGGAGAGCGTGGCCGGCGCGCGGATTTCGCCACTGCCGGTTAGGGTGGCCGCGCTGCCAAGAATAAAATTCGTGGCTGAGAGTTTGTTGCTTATGCCTATGCCTAGATACCAGACCCCGCCGGTCACGCGGACCGTGGCGGCTTCGGCCCTCAACGTCATGCCTAATAGGATAATCGCGAGACATCCATATTTCATCGTTCTTTTCATATTGCACCTCATGTTTTTTAAAGACAATTTTACCACGGATTACACAGATATCACTGATCCAGGAATTCAATATCTTTTCGTTTTTTGAATGAAAAATTATCCGTGCCATCAGTGTCATCGGTGGTCAATATTTACTGCAATTCGCTCTTCCTCTGCTCCACCGGCCGGCGGCGCAGGTCCTCCAGACACCCCGAATCGTTGCGCAGGACCTTGATCGTCCACGACACCTTTATATCAGATGAACCGCCAATGACAAAACAATTGTTTTTGACCTCCTGCTCAATAACGGCGGTTGCCCGGCGGTCGGTGCTGACCGGCGTCAGGCTGTAGATTTCCGAGCCGACCAGATTCAGGGCCGAGTAATAATCCGGCAGTTGCACCACCGCCTAGCCATTCACTAATTGGGCGTTGCCGGCATAGACGTTCCAGACCTGCGGGCCTTCTAAGCAATAATGCCGCAGAATTTTGTTTTCGGGGTCGAGCGGATGGTCAATCTCAAAGGGTTTGAGGGTCCAGGAACTGCTTCCAAATCCTGTATTAGTATAAACACCCGATCCTCCATCCAGATACAAGCTGCCCCGGATGCGGGCGGTATTGGGCAGGTCATTGGTCACATAGTTTCCGATAGCGATTTGGTTGGTGCCATTCCCTGCATTAGCCCTAAAACCAATTGCCACATTCGTTTGCGCACCGTTGGCATAAGCTCCCACCGCCGCGCCAAAAAAATAGGCATTGGCCGAATCGCCCATCGCCGCGCCGGAATCAACGCCGTTGGCATAAACTCCTATTGCCGCACCCGTTGGCCCGATATCCCACCGCCGCGCCGTAAGTTCCGGTGGCCCGATATCCCATTGCCGCGCCGTAATCAGCGCCGTTGGCCTCATTTCCCACCGCCGCACCGTAATTTAAGCCGTAGGCCCGATATCCCATCGCCGCGCCGAAATTTGTGCCTTGAGCCACTGCCCCCACCGCCGCGCCAAAAAAATAGGCATTGGCCGAATCGCCCATCGCCGCGCCGGAATCAACGCCGTTGGCATAAACTCCTATTGCCGCACCGGTATTATAGGCTTCGGCCCACTGACCCACCGCCGCGCCGTTATTTTTACCGCAGCGCCGTTGGCCTCATTTCCCACCGCCGCGCCGTTATCATAACCGTTGGCCGAAGCTCCCACGGCCACACCGGTAACGGCGCCGTTGGCCTGCAGGCCTACCGCCGTGCCGAAATTCGTGCCGTCCGCTGACCAGCCAACCCCGACACCGGAACCAAAACCATTAGCGTACCAGCCCATGGCGGCGCCGGAAGACGCGCCGTTAGCGCCCCGGCCGACAGAAACCGCGTCGCTGTTAAAGTCAATATAGGCCACGTTGCTGACAATCTGCGCGCCCATGTTCAGAGGGCCGCTCATGGTCCCGCCCGTGAGCGGCAAATAGTTGGTTGTTGAGGCGCCAAGATATACCCAAGCCGGCGTGACGCTCTGGCCGGTGTTGAAATACAAGCCCTGTGAGCCG
>JACPGN010000086.1 GCA_016182435.1 Lentisphaerota bacterium
CTTTATTCCACGCCTGGAGAAAATGAAGCGCGCGCATAAAATCATCGGCGACGTCCGCGGCAAGGGCTGCCTCATGGGAATCGAGCTGGTCAAGGACCGCGCCACGAAAGAGCCGTTTGACGAAGCGGGCAAGCAGGTGTACCAGCGCGCGTTCCGCAAGGGCCTGGCCTGGATCCCGGCCGGGCACATTTTGCGGATGAGTCCGCCGATTGTCATGGATGTTGATGTGGCCGCCAAGTGCATGGACCTTATTGACGAAGCCATTGGGGAAACGGAAAAGGCATTAGGATTCGGAGGTTAGCCACAAAGACGCACAAGAGGCACATATTATGAAGAGCTCGGATTCGGCAATTAGCCACAAAGACGCACAATCACTTGGGATTCGGAAATTAGCCACAAAGATGCACAAGAGGCACAAATAATGAACGATAAAGAAGTTATGGCGCTATGCGACCGTGTCCGCGTGACAAGTATGGCTATACATGCTTATTTGAAGCATGGGCATTTGGAAAAGATCTATGAAAATGCTTTGGCTCATCGCCTGACTAAGCAAAGAATTTGCGTAGAGCAACAGCATCCGCTAAAAGTGTTGGATGAGGATGGAACATTGCTTGGCGATTTTATTGCTGATCTGTTTGTTGAGCAAAACTTAATTATCGAGATTAAGGCATGCAAAACATTGGCAGACGAACATACAGCCCAGATTCTTGGATATTTACGCGCATCACGAATGCGTCATGGCTTGCTGATCAATTATGGCGCCCCCAAACTGCAACTAAAAAAATTAGTATTGTGAATCTTGTGCATCCCTGGCCTGCGGCCGGGCAGGCTTTGTGGCAAATATTCTTATGAAAACAATAAAATTCGGGATAATCGGGGCGGGGTTGATGGGGCGGGAATTTGCCAGCGCCATAGCGCGCTGGGCGCATTTGCCGGAAATGCGGGTCCGGCCGGAACTCGTCGCGGTGTGCGACAAAAATCCGGCCGTCCTGGACTGGTACCGGCAGAACTTTCCCGCGATCCACTGCTTTACCGCCGATTACCGCGAGCTTCTGGCCAACAAGGCCGTAGAGGCGGTGTATTGCGCGGTGCCGCATAACCTGCATGCGGAGTTCTATATGGCCATCATTCAAGCCGGCAAACACCTTATGGGCGAAAAGCCTTTCGGGATTGATCAGCCGGCCAACCGCTCCATCCTGGAGTGCGCCAAGGCCAACCCAAGCGTCTTCGTGCGCTGTTCATCCGAATTCCCTTTCTATCCCGCCTGCCAGCGGATCGGCGCCATGATTGAAGAGCAAGCCTTTGGCCGGATTATCGAAGTCAATAATTACTTTCTGCATTCCAGCGACCTCGATCCCGCCAAGCCATTGAACTGGAAACGCATGATTGAAATTAACGGCGAATATGGCTGCCTGGGCGACCTGGGCCTGCACGTCTGCCACGTCCCGTTCCGCGCCGGCTGGATTCCTGAAAATGTGCGCGCCATTCTTTCTGATATCGTCAAGGAGCGCCCGGATGGCCGGGGCGGCCGCGCGCCTTGCCGGACCTGGGACAATGCCACGCTGCTTTGTGAAGCCCGCGACCCAGTGGCGGACGCGCTCTTCCCGCTTACGCTCAAGACCCACCGGATCGCCCCCGGCGAGAAGGATACCTGGAGCATTGAAATCCTGGGCGCCAAGGCTTCCGCCCGGTTTTCCACGAAAAATCCCAAGCTGCTGCAAGTGCTGGAATATCGCGGGGGCGAGCAAGCCTGGCAACACTTAGACATGGGTCAGGAGACGGCCTTTAAGACGATTACCGGCGGTATTTTTGAGTTCGGCTTCTCCGATTCCATTCTGCAGATGTGGGCGGCCTTTCTTTATGAGTTAAGTGAAGGCAAGCCGCTCAAAAAGTTTGCGGGGTGCGTCACGCCGGAAGAAACAGCGCTGAGCCACGCGCTGTTCACGGCGGCGCTGCGCTCGCAAGCTCAGCAGCAGACGGTTACGGTAGGATAGGGCGGTGATGCGTTAGTAAAAAATCCGCTTGCGCGAGGTCGTCTTTTATTTGACCGCCGCGCGCCGGCATCAGGGGAGGAATCAGCATGAATGGCAAGCAGTTCCGGTTGAAACGGTTTCTTTCGCGCGCGGACAAGCTCGTGGTGGCAGCCATGGATCACTGCGCGTTTATGGGTCCGATCCCGGGGTTGGAAAATCCCGCGCAGACCTGCGCCCAACTGGTAAAAGCCGATGCCGTATTGCTGCTTCCAGGAATGATTCGGCACGTGGCCGAACATCTGGCCGTTCCGCCGGCGCCCAGCGTGATCACGCGCTTAGCCTGGAATTCCACTTATTGCTTTCAATGGCGCTATCGCCAAAGCCGCCATTCCAGGATGCTGACGGTGGCTGAAGCGCTGGAGAAGGGCGCCGACCTTGTGCTCTCGTCGCTGGCGCTCAATACGGGCAGCGAAGAGGTGGATGCAGAAAACGCCGGCCTTTTCAGCCAATATGTTCAACAAGCCGGCCAACTGGGCATTCCCATTGTGGGCGAATATTTCCCGGCTAAAACAGAAGGCATGTCGAAAAAGACGTTGCACGAGACAATTAAAATCGGCTGCCGGGCAGTTGCCGAGCTCGGCGCCGACCTGATCAAGACCTTTTATACCGGCGCCAGGTTCGATGAAATTGTCGCGGCCACGCCCGTGCCGATCCTGGTGCTGGGCGCGGAGAAGATGCCTACCGAAGCCCACGCCTTGACGCTTGCCCGGAATGCAGCGCAATCCGGAGCCCGCGGCATTGTTTTCGGGCGCAACATTTTTCAATCCCGCGCGCCGGCGCGTTTCATCCAGGCCGTGCGGGCGGTCATAAACGGCGAATGCACCGTCGCCGCGGCGGTGCGGACCTTCAAATTGCAAGGTTAAGAGTGCCTCGCAAAGCTTCCGCGCAGTTGCCGTGGGCCGGGCCGCTGGCGCCCGACCAGTTGCCTAAGCTCCACAATGCTACGCTCGCGCTCCTGGAGCAAACCGGACTGCGGGTGGACTGCGCTGATTTTCACGAACCGCTCAGCGCCGCCGGCGCCAGAGTGAACCGCGACACGCGCGTGGTGAAATTTACGCCGAGCCTGATCGAAGCGACCGTGGCTTATCTGCGCCAGGAAATCGCTTCCGGCCGCAGGCAGTGCCTTTTAAATGGCGTAACCAACCCGCGCTGGACGCCGCCCCTGGGCTGCAAATTTGGCGGCGCCTGCATCGAATATTGCGACCCGCAGACCAACTCGATCCGGCCGCCCACGGAGCAGGATTTAATTCGGCTGCTGCAATTAGGTGAAGCGCTGAGCGCGGTTGGATTCGTGGGCAATCCGGTTGTCTGCCTTACCGATGCCCAGGGCCGCAAGGTTTCCGGCGCCATGCAACGGATCAAGACCGCCGCACTGGTCGCCAAATACACCACCAAATGCGGCAGCACGGAAGTCTGGAACGAAACCGAACTGGCCTTTCTGGTCGAGATTGGCGAAATTGTGCGCGGCAGTAAGGCGGCCTACTTAGCCGCGCCTTGCTTCATCACGGCCAAAGAAACCATCGCGCCGCTCCAATTTCCCGCTGAAGATGGACGCATCCTCCTGATGTTGGCTCGCGCCGGCTTGCCGGCCACCATCGTTCCGATGCCGGTAACGGGTGGCACCTGCCCCTGTTCCGTGGCGGCTAACCTGGTCATGGCCAATGCGGAAATTCTGGGAGTGCTCGCTTGCCTGCATGCGGCGGCGCCCCAGGCCATCATTGGCGGCGGCGTGATCAGCGGGGTCATGGACATGGCCACCGGCGCGGCCAGCTTCTCGGCCCCGGAAGCCCTGCTGCAGGATGCCGGCCTTGCTCAGCTCTATGACACGTTCTATGGCCAGGACCTGGCCATCGGCACGGGATATATTGACGCCAAGTATCCGGGCGCGCAAGCGTCCGCCGAAAAAGCGCTGAAGATGGAAATGGCCGCGCGCCAGGGACGATATAACTTTCCCGTCGGATTACTGGCCGGCGGCAAACGTTTCTCGCCGGTGCAGGCGCTCATTGAGCTGGAACTGGCCGAATATATCCGGCGCCTGACGGCCAACCTTGACCTCAGCGCTGAAACCCTGGCCTTAAGCGTCATTCAGGAAGTGGGCATCGGCGGGGAGTTCCTGTCCCACGCGCATACCTTGAAGGAATTTCGCCGGAACTTGTGGTTACCCGAACTATGGGATCGCTCGATGCCCACCGGACTTGAATCGGAACGAAAAAAGGATATGGTGGCCGCGGCGCAGGAGAAACTCCAGGCCATCTGGAATCGCGCCGATCTTTATCAAATTGACGAGGAGCGCAGCCGGGCAATTGATGAGGTCGTAGACCGGGCGCAGCGCGTGTTGCAGTAAGGCCTGACCAAGATATTTGAAATAGTAAATCATATTATACGTCTGTCATTCCCGCGAAGGCGGGAATCCAGTCCGGCTTTTCTGGATTCCCATTTTCATGGGAATGACAAGCACTCGAACTGTCGTTCATTAAATGTTCAGCATAAAATGAATAGATTCAACGAAGTAGAATCTACGTTTGTTGTAACATCGCAACTAAAGATTGAAGGAGAAACCATGAGAATTGCCGCAATCGGTCTTTGTGACCCGGGATATTCAGAAAAATTGGCCGCGGAGCAGCAGGCCGCTTCCGTGGCGCGGCTGCGTCAGGGAATAGCCGATGTGGTTGACGCCGGCTTGCAACCTGATGAACGCCGTTCGGTCCAGGCAATAACGGCGCTGGCCAAACAACACGCCGCGAAGCCGTTTGACGCCTTGTTCCTGGTGCAGGCGGCCTGGGCCCGGCCGGCCGTCTTATTGCAGATTATCCGGGCGTTTCCGGCTCTGCCCATGGTGCTGTATTCGCCCGGCAGTCCGATAGTCAATGGGTTGATTCGTTCCATAGCCCCGGCGGCGGGCGCCTGCGCTTGCTTGCCGATCCTGCGCCGCCATGGAATCAAGTTCAAGTATGTCTTCTCCGCTCCGGGCGCGCCCATCATGGAAGCGGATTTTATGCCCTTTCTGCGCGCCGCCCGGACCAGCCGGAAGTTGAGCGGCGCAAAACTGGGTATGATCGGTTTCGGCGACATGCGCCTGCAGGCCACGGGCTTTGATGTTCAGGAGGTGCATGAGACCTTCGGCGTGGAAGTTGAGTCCCGCGATATGCTCGAATTGCAAAAGGAAATGGAGGCGCTCGATCGGCAAGACGTGGCGCGCGAACTAAAGCAATTGACCGCAGGGTGGGTATTCGAAGGCCGGAACTCGTCTCCGGAAGCGCTGCAAAAAGTCGTTGCCATGTTCATGGTGCTCAATCGCTGGGCCGAGGAGAACGGTTATGTGGGCTTAAGCATCAAATGCCCTACGGGGGTCGCGGCGCATCTCGGCATCACGCCGTGCCTGGTCGGTTGCTTGCTGGCCCGGAAATATCATTATGTCTGCGAGAATGACATACCCGGGCTGCTGGGCCAGGTCATTCTGGGTTTCTTAAGCGACCAGATGAGCGCCTACTGGGAGTTCTACGAGGCTTTCGCTGATAACGCGTGCGCGTTTTTGAAGGATTCATGACCGGGCTGGCCTGCTGCAGCCGGGTTAAGAACGGGCCCTATACGTTAGCGCGTCTGGGCAAAGCCGCCGATGGAGGCTATCTCATGACCTGCATGGAAGGCGCGGCGACTGATCCATCCATGTGGTGCGAGGACTGTTTGGGCGAGCCGCAGCATCCTTCGGTCCTGTTCAAGCCGGATGATCTTAGCGTTACCGAATACCTGCGCAGCGCCCTTGCTCAGCACGTTGCCGTAGTGCCCGGACGCTGGGCCGAGGCGCTG
>JACPGN010000087.1 GCA_016182435.1 Lentisphaerota bacterium
GGGCGTTCCCTACCAGAACCTTATCAACCTCTACCTCAGTGACTGTACCCACTCAGGCAAGAAGCTGGCTCTGAAATGGGCTTCCTGATAGTTGCAGAACCATCGCTTGCAGTTTACGTTTTGCCCACGGCGGGCAAAACGTAAACTGCAAGCGTGGCGTTCGACTGGAACAAGACAATGAGGCGTCGGATTATCATTTCCATTGTGATGTTGGGAGTCTCTATCGCCTCAGTCGTCATTTGCATGAGATTGCGACCGACGATTATCGCAGAGAAGCATTCGCCACATCCAAAGGGCGGATACGTCAGAATCGTCGAGATACCAACTTCATGGCAGGACGCACTTACCTTCCGCTACAACCCCTACTACCGATTTGAATATCACTGGCCTGGGGATTATCTGTGGTCGGCAACATCCTTCTCAGGCGAGAGTTACAATGCATCTTCCGGAGACATCACATGGACGTCTGATTCCGAAGCGCTCGCTTCGCTTGACGGAACGTATTATTTCCGACTGAGGCAGAGGAATTGGGAAAAGGCAAAATCAGCCGAACCAACAAACGCACCGTATTCTTCACCCGCTTCGCAGGTTCAGAAACGGTGATTTGTAACGTTAGGACGGCGCTCCGCGCCGTCCTAACGGGCAGAGTTGCCGGGCCAACGAGTTGCGGCGGCGCGGAGCGCCGCCTAACAACTCGTTGGAGCCAAAGTGTCGCGCAAGCGGCAGGCGCTGGAAGCGCGTGCCTTACCTCGCGCCACTTTGCCTCAACTCTGCCCGTTCGCCAAACGGATAAAAATGAAATACGCAATCTTCATCATGGCGTTACTCACCATAGGCTGTTCGCGGAAGGAAGGCGTTCCCGTCCCGCCGCGTGTCCTCATGTTCACGAATGCCAGTCCCATCGTGGTGGTCAGCGATGCTGCGCCAGATCCTTACACTCATCCTACCACGCATCCGGCATCGCAGCTCAAGGAATTGGATCTCGACCTCAACATGGGACATTGGGATGGCGGTACGACGGTGGGCTTTGTCGGTAAGGTGGTTCAGGTGAAGGAAGATGGAAGCATCGCACCAATCCCCCATGTGAGGTTCTTCCAACTGAACGACAAGGTGTTGCTTCGCGAAGCGCGGCACACCCTCTTACCGTTCACGACAGACACAAACGGCAATTTTCGGACTATGCTGGAAGTGTTTGCGGCCTTTGGCTGTCGCAAAGGCACGACGAACGACTGGGCCGTGTATCAAACGGGGACGACGACAATCGGAGCACAAGCAGGTGGATTCGAGATGCGTAGAATCAATGTCCGGTTTCAGCAACCATCCACTCTGATCGTTTTGAAGAAGAGACAATAGCAGAGGCCAACCAGCAAATGCTCGGTATGGCTTCGCCTCCCGAGATTTGCGCCTTCGCTAAAGAGATAGAGAAACACTACCCCAACGGGGTCGAACATCATAGCCCAGCGAGCATCACTGGGTTAATGGAACATCCAAAAAAGAAATGCTCCCTGCCTGCCCGCCATAGCCCGGGGCGACGGAGGGAAGGGGAGCAACGTTCCTGGGAAGAACGCGGGGAGATGTGGCACCCCTACAGGGTGCGGGAGATTTTGGCAACACCTTTTGCCCTGGGGTTGCACCCCAGGCTATGATGTATCTGCCTTTCAGGCAGACAAAACAAAATTGCGAACCAGCGGGTTCAGAAGACTATCGCGCTACGCGCTCAGCCTGACCCGTTTTGTTGGGACATAGGGAAATGAAACCTGAAGGTGCAAACCAACCCTTGTTTACGAGGGGGCTGCTCTTGGACCGCCTAATGCTGTTATTATTGGTGTTTACCATCATCGGTGCGATTGGGGGATGTATCGCCTTGCGGTCATACTGCATTGCCAGCGTTAAGAAGTTCAGTCTCGTCCCGACAGCAGAGCAAATCCGGCCGCATATGAATTACGCGGAAGTATTCGCACTCCTTCCCACTAATCTCCTCCAGTCGGTCGAGAAACAGAAGGGCCGGTTTCCTGTGGATGATGAGGCTGTTGTCCTTAACTCCAATGTAACGGTAGATGCCGAACTGGTCTGTGTGGCTGAGTCTGGGTTCTTGCTTCGGCCAACGTATCCAGATGCTCTCCACGTCTACTTCAATCGCGAAGGACAAACAGTTGGTCTATATTTGTATCAATATGGAATATCCGATCACTGGAAACCGACATGGGGTATCTCGGTTGGCAGTATCGGCAACAACGACGCGAAAGATCCCCAAGAATAGAAACTGCCCAACAACGCACTGCTCCCGTATTGCTCACCCGTAGCGGGTTCGCAAACGGAGACTGCGGCCGTCCGACCGCAAGGAAGACGAAATGAAGAATCGGGTCTATCTTTGGTGTGGCTTTGGTTTCTTGCTCACTTGACGTTGTATGACCGCGGTTATACCTTTGGGACCATGAAAACGGCTATATCCATACCCGACGAGGTCTTCTCGCGCGCGGAGGGTTTTGCCCGTCGCCAAAAGATGACCCGTAGCGCTTTCTTCACGGTCGCGGTTGACGAATATGTGCAACAACACCGCGCCGATGATGTCACCCGTAAACTGAACGAGGTCTACGCAAAGGAAGATTCCTCTCTTGGCCCCGTTCTGGAGCGCTTGCAGGCACTTTCCATTCCTAAGGAGGAATGGTAGTATTTTTTCCGGGCGTGTTCCAGTTTGGCATTTGCGGGTGACGGTTCATTCAATAAATCGGCTTACAACCCGCGCAGTAGTTGCGTTTTTCTTTCGCCGACCATTCAATGCGGCGGCCAATGGAACCGCCCATATTCTTTCGGTCATCCGCTCCACGCGGTTGCCGGCGTATAGAAGGATGCCATGTCCCGCTGTTCCGGGATATTCGTTCAGGAATGCTTTTAAGCCTTGGATGTCGGCAAGGCGAGGCTGGGATGATGCCTTCACTTCCATTGGCACAACCCGATCGCCGAACTCGACAACGAAATCCGTTTCCTCGCCGCCGGCGGTCCGCCAATAGAGTATTTCCGGCGCCGGTGTTTGCGTTTCCTTCCAGGCCATCAAATCCGAAAGAACCAGGTTTTCAAGCAGAAATCCGGACATGTCGCTTTTTTTCAGGTCCCGAGCCGACCTTATTCCGGCCAAGTGCGCGGCCAGACCCGTGTCGCAGAAGAATAGACGCGGCGCCTTGATCAGGCGCTTTGTGCGATTAACGGCATAAGCTGGAAGTCGAATCAGGATGCATGATATCTCCAGCAGATTCAGATAGCGATGAGCAGTGGCCTGGGCAAGACCGGCGTCTCTTGCCAGATCGCTTTGATTCATCATTTTCCCCACGCGCAGGGCGGCCATGCGCATCAGTCGCCGGAAATCAATCAGGTATTCGATGGAAGTGATGGCCTGGACGTCTCTCTCCAGGTACGTTTTTACATAGCCGTCAAACCATTGCGCGCGAGCCTGACTGCCCTCCGCCAACGCGGCTGGGGGGAAACCCCCTTTCAGGGCGGCATCACTCCATTTGCGCAATTCCGGATACTCGCCGGTAATCGAGTTCGGTTTCGATAGAATCCGTTCCCAGTCTCCCGCCGAGCCCAAGCCAAGTTGTTCGGCGCAGGTCAGAGGGGATAGCGTGAAATAGACAACGCGACCGGCCAGTGTTTCCGATACCTTATGCGACATGGCCAGGTTGGCGGAACCCGTCAACAGGAAGCGGCCTGCGCTTCGATCCGTGTCAACCGCCTGTTTAATGGCGAGAAGCAACTCCGGGCTCCGTTGGATTTCATCAATGGTAATGGCCCGGCCTTGCGAAATCAACGCCCGTGGCTCCGCTTTCGCCCGCTCAAGGAAATCAATATCATCGAGTGTATGGTATGCTCTTGCGGGCTCGTTGAGAAGCTCGCGAACAAGTGTGCTTTTCCCGGTTTGGCGCGCGCCCGTCAACACGACTACCGGCGCGTTCTTGAGCGCCCGCCGCAATATCGGCGTTAAAAGCCGTGGTAATGGCTTGTTGTGATGGCTATTCATGGCGTGAATGATTATCATTCGCGCCGTGAAATGGCAAGCTGATTTTATTCGACATTTCCAAGTTGATAGATCTATTTTTTTGGCACGTATTCGGCGCGCAGCAAGCGGATGCCGGGCTTGTCGGGCAGGGGACATTTGGTTTCGCAGACGCCGCAGCCGATGCACAAGTCCCATTCCAAGTAAGGCTGCTTGACAATGACCCGTTGGCCCCGCTGGTTTATGGCTTGCGCCTCGCGGAAGCGGATGGCTTTCTCCGGCACCGGACAGAATTCCTCGCATACCAGGCACTGCTCTCCCTTGGCCAGCGGCAGACAAAGTTCCTTGTCGAACTCGACCTTGCCGATAACGGTCTGCTGTTTGGTCGCAACGTCGAGCTCCCGGATGGCAGTCGTCGGACAGACCTGGCCGCAGAGCGTGCAGTTGTAGGCGCAGTAACCCATCCGCGCAGCCAGCCGCGGCGAAAACATGCCTTCAATCCCCGCCTCCAGCAGGATCGGCTGCAGCGCATTGGTGGGGCACACTTTCATACACTCGCCGCACCGCACGCAGAGGTTGAGGAATTCCGCTTCGTCCCGCGCACCCGGCGGCCGGACCAGCAAGGGATGGATGGCAGCGCGCCGAACCCCGAGCCCTTTAGCCAGGACCGGTAGGGCAAGCCCCGTCAGGGCCGTGACGAGAAAAAATCGGCGCGACAATCCGAAAGATGTCGGAATGGCGCAGGACGCGCCATGAACGCTGCGGCGCGGTGCGACGGCGAACGTGGCAAGGTCCTGCGGGCAAATCGCCACGCAATCCATGCAGAGGTTGCACTCCTGCGGCGCGAAACGCCCATTGCGGTCAAAGGCTTTCATCCGGCACAGATCAGCGCAGTCTCGATCCGCCCTGCAATTGCCGCAAATGCTTGAGGGTATCCGCCGCACCAGGGATGGTCGCGCGAGCAACCCCAGCAGGGCGCCCAGCGGACATAGATTGCGGCACCAGAACCGGCGCCCGACCCATTCCAAGGCCAGAATAGCCGCCAGGATCGAGAATGACAGACCCGCCAGCAGAAAAGCGCCATGCCGAAAGGGCAGGACATTGGCTTTGAGAAAGCCGTAGACCGGTTCGCTGATGCTGGTAACGGTTTCAGGCGCATTATGCAGCAGCCAGACGGATGGCGCGGTAATGGACGTATGCAATATCGGATCTACGGCAAAGGTAAGCGCGCGGACCAGCAGGGCTATGGGATCAAAGTAACCGATCAGGGAAACGCCGCAGGCGGCGGCGATCAAGATGATGCCGAGCAGAAAATATTTGGCCTTGTAAAAATGCCTGCCCGCCATAGCCCCGAGCGTAATCGAGGAGGCGTCGGCGGGCCCGCCCAGTAAGTCCCGCGGGCGCCGGCTGGCGACGAGCCGATGCGCGGCATCAATCAGCGTGCCCAGGGGACAAACCCAACCGCAGAAAAATCGTCCCAGGAGCAGCGTCAGGCCGACGACAATAAACGCCAGGAGCAGCGTGGCCACCATTGTTTTCGCGGCAAGTAAAGCAACGACCGCGACCAGCGGATCAAGCCGGAACAGCCAGTTGACCGCAATGGTCAGTTCGTCATCGCCGCGGTACTCGGTCATGCGGAACAGCCAGAGGAAGACGAGCAGGAAAGCGAGTTGTGCGCAACGCCGCAGCCACTTCCAGGGAATTTGCCGGTTTGCCGCTATGAAGCTTTTCATATCTGAAGATATATTACCACGGATTACACGGATCCCGACTCTCCGGGAGGTCGGGACGGATGGAAATCTCAGGATTATCAGCGTCCATCCATGGTTCCCGGCGGGGCTGGTCCGCTTTCGGGCGGAAAGTTTCTTTCTTCTTGAATTCAACCACGCAGGCGCGCGCGGCGGCGCAGGTAAGCGGCGAGGGCCAGATCGTAGGGCTGACGGGTGTTGAGCGGCTCGTAATCTATGCCGGCCTGGCTCAAACCCTTATGGTAAAACGCTTGCAGGTCCCGCAGGTTGTCCAGATAAGCCGCGCGGATAACGCCCGGATCAACCTCCAGCTCCTCGCCGGTCTCGACGTCGCGGAACAACGCCGCGCCCTCGAAGGGAAATTCCTGCTCGGCCGCGTCGTGAATGTGAAACACGACCACGTCGTGCCGGTGACTGCCGATAAGCCGGATCGAGCGCAACGTTTTTTCCGGATCGTCAATCAGGTCGCTGATCAGCACCACCAGGCTGCGGCGCTTCAGGCGCTGGATCACGGTCTGCAGGCTGAAGGCGATGTCCGAGGCGCCCGCCGGCGGATTATGAAGCATGGCTTGCATGATCCGGCGCAAATGAGTGCTGCGGCAGCGCGGCGGCAGTAGCGCGTCCAGGCGGCTGCCAAAGAGCGCCAGGCCGACGGCATCCTGCTGTTTGAGCATCAGGTACGACAGGCAGGTCGCCAGAAAGCAGGCGTAATCCCATTTGGTCAGCCCGCGGGTGCCGAACGCCATGGAGGTGGAGCGGTCCAGCAGGATGAAGCACCGGACATTGGTCTCCTCCTCGAAACGCTTGATGTAGTAGTGGTCGGTGCGCGCGAAAACCAGCCAGTCCAGGAATTTCAGATCGTCGCCCGGCAC
>JACPGN010000081.1 GCA_016182435.1 Lentisphaerota bacterium
CGGCGGCCTGGGCGGCGGCGTTATGGACTTGAGCATCGCCGTCGAGGAACTCTCTAAGGTCTGCAGCGGCATTGCCCTGAGCCTGGCCGCCACGGCCCTGGGAACTTTCCCGATAATTCTTTACGGCAGCGAAGAGCAAAAACAGAAATACCTGAGGCGGGTCGCCGCCGGGGAGTGTCTGGCGGCTTTCGCCTTGACCGAAGCCAATGCCGGCAGCGACGCCGGCGCCATCGCCACCACGGCCGTTAAGGACGGCGAAGACTATATTATTAACGGCACCAAGCAATGGATCACCAATGGCGGCGAAGCCGAAATTTACACGGTCATGACCATGACCGCCAAACAAAAGGGCGCGCGCGGGGCCAGCGCCTTAATTGTGGAAAAGGGAACGCCCGGCTTCACCTTCGGCAAGAAGGAAAACAAGATGGGCATTCGCGCTTCGGCCACGCGCGAACTGATCTTCCAGGACTGCCGCGTGCCCAAAGCCAACCTGCTCGGCAAGGAAGGCCTGGGCTTCATCGTGGCCATGAGAACCTTCGATATGTCCCGTCCCGGCGTGGCCGCCCAGGCCCTGGGCATCGCCGCCGGCGCCCTGGATGAAGCGGTCCGCTACAGCCGCGAACGCCGCCAGTTCGGCAAGCCGATCTGCTCATTCCAGGGCATCCAATTCATGCTGGCCGACATGGCCACCCAGGTCGAGGCCGCGCGCGCCCTGGTCTACGCCGCCGCCCGCTACATTGACAGTGGCGCCAAGGATGTCGCTAAAATCTCGGCCATGTGCAAGCTCTTCGCCTCCGACACCGCCATGCGGGTCACCACCGATGCCGTCCAGGTCCTGGGCGGCTACGGCTACATGAAGGAATACCCGGTGGAGAAGATGATGCGCGACGCCAAGATCACCCAAATCTATGAAGGCACCAACCAGATTCAGCGTGAAGTCATCGGCCTGAACCTGATCAAGGAAGCCGCCAGCCGGAAAACCTGAAGGGCGTGTTGCTCAAATCAAATCCGGCCTCAACGAGGCCGGCTTCCGCCCTGGCGGATCCGCACAGGCGGAACAGACTGCAAAATGGGCGTTTTTATTGCTGTAGCCGGGGACGATGACCCCGGTTTTTTGCATAATCCAGATTTGGTCAACACGCCCTGAAGTTGCGTCCCGCGGCTTGCAGCTCAACTGCGCAGCATCACAAAATAGATCAGCAGGATCGCGCCCAGCACGGCCATCGGCCAGCGAATATCCCGCCAGCGCCCGCTCAGCAGCTTGACGATCGGATAAGCGATAAATCCGAAAGCCATCCCATCAGCAATCGAATAGGCCAGGGGAATGCCCAGGGCGATCAGAAACGCCGGCAGCGCCTCGCTGTAATCGTGCCAGGCGATCTTCCGCAGATTTTGCGTCATCATGAATCCAACCACCACGAGGGCCGGCGCGGTAATCGGCGCGTAACTGCCGATCATCGCCACCAGCGGACTGAAGAATAGCGCCAGTAGAAACAGACCAGCCACAACCAGGCCCACTAAGCCCGTGCGCCCGCCCTGCTCAACGCCGGCGGCGCTTTCAATGAAACTGGTCACGGTGCTGGTCCCGCACGCGGCGCCAACCACCGTGCCAACCGCGTCCGAGAGCAGGGCCTGTCGGGCCCGCGGCAGCTCGTTATTGACGATAAAGCCGGCCTGTTCCCCTACCCCGATCAACGTGCCCATGGTATCGAACACCGCCATGAACAGGAAAATAATTATGAAGGGCAACATGGTCACTGAACAGGCCTGAACGAGGTCCATCTGCAGAAAAGTGCCGGCCATGGAAGGCGGCGGCGCCATCAATTGCCGGGCAATCTGGAACCGGGTCATGAGCATGGATTCGCGCACAGTCTGCGCTTCAGAAAAAGCCGGAGGCAGATGCGGAACCAGCCACTTGAGCAGGAGCGCCAGCAGGAAAGACGCCAATATGCCCCAGAGTATGGCGCCGCGCGCGCGGCGCGCTTGCAGAACCACCGTCAGGATCAACCCGAAGAAAAAGACAATCAGGTCCGGCGACGCAAATTGGGGATTGAGCCGCACACAGGTGCTCGCGCTCGGCAAAATCAGGCGGGCATTCTGGAATCCGATAAAGGTGATAAAAAAACCGATGCCCACGGCGATCCCGTTCTTCAGGCTGGGGCTGACGGCATCAATAATCAGCGCGCGCACGCCGAGAATCGAGATCAGCACGAAAATCAGCCCGGCGATGAACACAAGCCCCAGCCCTACGCGCCACGGTTGGTCAAACCCGGCTGCGGCGGCGGCGGGCAGCGCCGAAAAAACGAAGAAAAAGTTTTCGCCCATGCCCGGCGCCTGCGCGATCGGATAGCGCGCATAGAGCGCCATGATCGCTGTCGCGATCGCGGCCGACACGCAGGTGGCCGTGAGCACGGCGCCAAAATCCATGCCGGTCGGGTTGCCAAACATTGTTCCGGACAAAACCGCCGGCTGGACGAAGATGATGTAGGCCATGGTCAAAAAGGTCGTGACCCCGGCCAGGACTTCCGTGCGCACGGTAGTCCGGTTTTCGGTCAACTGAAATATCCGGTCACAACGAGTCATCCTGCTAATTCCCAATTCCGCAATCCCGCGCAACGCGCGGCCCCGCCAGTGGCGGGGTCATAAATCCACAATGCTTTAAGGGGTACCCCGGGCGGGATTTGAACCCACGACCTGCGGATTAGGAATCCGCTGCTCTGTCCATCTGAGCTACCGGAGTGTGCAACCCGGCTCAGCAGATTTACCCTACCACAGCGCAAGAAGCGTTGACAATAACGCAGAAGTCGCGTAGATTGCTTTCCAATTCCAAGGCGGCCTTAGGGCCGCGGCCGAAAAGCGGTCGCCGAAAGTCAAACCTATCGGAAAAGGAGCGTGCGTCATGTCCATCGCCTTAATTATCATCCTGGCGGTTGTCGTTCTTGTGCTCTTGTATGCCATCGGCATTTATAATCGCCTGATCAGCCTGCGCAACCGGTTCAAAAACGCCTTCGCCCAGATTGATGTCCAGCTCAAGCGCCGCTACGACCTGATCCCCAATCTGGTGGAAACCGCCAAGGGCTACATTAAGCACGAACGCGGAACCCTGGAGGCCGTGGTGCAAGCTCGCAATGAGGCCGCGGCGGCCGGGCAGAAAGCGGCGGCCAATCCGGCGGACGCTGCCGCTATCAAGGGCCTGATGGGCGCGGAAGCCACGCTGACCGGCGCCTTAGGACGTTTGTTCGCCCTGGTCGAGGCTTATCCCGACTTAAAGGCCAACCAGACTATGCTCCAACTGATGGAGGAACTGACCTCCACCGAGAACAAGGTTTCATTCGCGCGGCAGGCTTACAACGACGCCGTTATGACCTATAACATTTCCCGCGAAACATTCCCCTCGGTAATCGTGGCCAACCTGTTCGCCTTCATGGCCGCGCAGCTCTTTGAAATCACGGCCGAACAAGAGCGGCAAGCCCCGAAAGTGGCGTTTACCTAAACGTGACTACTCAGTTGCCTGCGCTCACTTAAACCGAACAGAGCCTTCTACCACGGATTACACTGATGGCACGGATGTTATTAATCAAGTTCCTCATATCAGTGTAATCCGTGCAATCCGTGGTGAGTGGTTACACCTAAACATGGATTTCTTTGAGCATCAGGAAAGAGCCCGGCGCAAGACCACGCTGCTGGTGGCTTATTTCTTCCTGGCCGTCATCCTGATTATCGCCGCGCTCTACGCCGTCTTTGCCTATTTTTTCCTGCCCGCCTTAAAGCCGGAGGCCCTTGACTCGGCTTCGACAATCGCCCGGGCCTGGTGGAATACCGAGCTTTTCACCTGGGTAGCGGCCATCGCCTTGGGCATTATCGGCATTGGCACGCTCTATAGAATAATCACGCTCTCCCAGGGCGGCGAGGCGGTGGCGCGCCTGCTGGGCGCCCGGCCGGTATCGGCCAACACCACGGATCTGCAAGAACGGCGCTTGTTAAACGTAGTCGAGGAAATTGCCCTGGCCTCGGGCACGCCGGTACCGCAAGTGTTTGTCCTCGATAATGAACCCAGTCTGAACGCTTTTGCCGCCGGCTTTTCGACTCGCGATGCCGTGGTCGCCGTCACCAACGGTTGCCTGACGCGCCTTACGCGCGACGAGCTGCAAGGCGTGGTCGCGCACGAGTTCAGCCACATTCTCAACGGCGATATGCGCCTCAACCTGCGGCTCATGGGCATCTTGAACGGCATTCTCATCATCGCCATCATCGGCTACTCGATTTTCCGATTCACCAGTTTTGCGGGCCGACCGGTTAGCGGGGGACGGAAGAAAGGCGGGGCTGAGGCCATCCTGATTATAATCGGACTGGCCGTTATGATTATCGGCTACATCGGCGTGTTCTTCGGCAAGTTGATCAAGAGCGCCGTCTCGCGCCAGCGCGAGTTCCTGGCCGACGCCGCCTCCGTGCAGTTCACGCGCAACCCCGATGGACTCGCCGGCGCCCTTAAAAAGATCGGCGGCTTTCACGCCGGTTCGCGCATCCAGCACAAAAACGCCGAGGAAGCCAGTCACCTGTTCTTTGCCAACGGCTTAGGTCCCGCATGGCTGAACCTTATGGCCACGCACCCGCCGCTGGTGGAACGCATTCGCCGGATTGATCCGGCTTTCAGCGGCGATTTTGCCGCGGTCCCTGGCCGACCCGTGCGGTCGGCACGGGCAGGCGCGGCAACACCAGTCGCGCTCGCGGATGAAGCCGAAGTGGCCCTACGCGCCGCTTTCGCTCCTGGATCGCCGGCTGTGGCGCCGAAGATGCCGCGGCGCCCCGCGCCAGTGCCGCGTCGGGCGGCAACCATTCCCCTGCGCTCGCGCCAGACCCTTGAGAGCATTGGCCAGCCGCAGGCCGCAAACCTGGAACACGTGACCGCATTGCTCAAGGCCTTACCGGCAGCCGTTAAGGCTGCCGCGCACGAGCCGGTTGGCGCGCGCGCCCTGGTTTACGGTCTGTTGCTCAGCGCGGATGAGCCGATCCGCACCGAGCAGTTTCAGCACTTGGCTTTGACAGCAGAGCCGGATGTTGTGGCGCGGACGCGGGAGCTGACCGCCGAACTCGCGGAACTGCCGGCGACCGCGCGTCTACCGCTCGTGGATGTGGCGCTGACTGCTTTGCGGGGGTTAGCGCGAGCGCAGGTGGAGACCTTCCGGGACAACCTCCGCGCACTGATTGAGGCCGACGCCGCCATCTCGCTTTTTGAATATATGCTGGAACGTATGGTCGCGCGCCGTCTTGAAAGTTTTTTTGGCCGGCCGCGGCAAGTTGTTGTCCAGTATTACGAGCTCAAGCCCCTTCTGCCGACCATCAGCGTTCTTCTCTCCACCCTGGCTTACTATGGCCAGGCGGAAGAAGAGCAGGCCGCGCGCGCTTTCCAGTCCGGCGCGGCGCGGTTGAACTCGCCTTTGAATCTACTTGCTAAAGAAGCTTGCGGATTAGCCGCCGTAGACCAGGCCCTGACCAAGCTAAATGCGGCTTCACCCGCCATCAAGAAAAAAATCCTGGACGCCTGCGTCGCCTGCATCGCCGCCGATGGCCGCACGACGGTGAGCGAAGCCGAACTGCTGCGCGCGGTGGCCGATTCGCTGGACTGCCCCATCCCGCCCTTTGCGCCGGACGCGGCGTGAGGAGTATTTCATGAAGCAACTATTGCGGGCGACTTTGCTGGCCCTTCTGCTTCTGGCCATCGTGGCCGGTATCTGGTGGTGGGTACGCAGCCGCGCGCCGGACCTGGTCTGGACGGCCATTGACGTGAACTACCTGAGCGAGCACGGCGAGGGCGATGCCCATTTATTGCAGATCAACCGCACCAATTTTTTTCTAATTGATACCGGCTATCCCCTTTACGCGCCGCGCCTGATAAGTTTTCTCCAGGAGCAAGGTGTCCGCCGGCTGGCCGCCGTGATTATCAGCCACGGCCACAGCGACCATTACGGCGGATTGATTCCTATTCTGCAATCAACCATCGCCGTGGAGCGCGTCTATTTCAACCTGCCGCCCCCGGAGTTGGCAACTAACGAATGGTGGGGCTGCTCCGCGGAGGACCTGGCTGCCATTCAGAGCGAACTGCGCGAGCGCAACATTCCGCTTCTGGCCCTAACCGATCAGAGCCGCTGGACGTTCCGCAACGATATCACGCTTAAGGTGCTCTATGCTTATGATGGACTGCATACTCCCATTGGCCGCACCGACATCAACGATATGTCGGCGATTATGCTGCTAACCCACCGGCGTCTGAAATACCTGTTTACCGGCGACCTGAATAGCGCGCTCGGCCACTATGTAACTGTTCAAAACCGAGTAGTGCCGCTCAAAGCGGATATTCTGAAAGTGCCGCATCATGGCGCCGAGTCGTTGCCGGACAACGACTTTTTCGAGGCGGTTGCTCCAGCGGTGATGATCGTTCCCTCAGCGAAGGGAATGTGGCTCTCCGAGCGCTGTCAGCGCCTGCGCCTCCGGGCGGATACCTGTCCAACGTTTGTCACCGGACTGCATGGCGACATTGCAGTTGAATCCTCGGGCTACTCCTATCGCATCAAAACCCGTCGCCATCAGCAATAGAAGTCCCCCACCACTCAGGCCTTAGACGCTTTCCCGTCAGGGCTGCGTCATTCTTGCGGCTCACCAGGGCTGGTTCGCCTCACCTGGTGCGATTTCTTCGAGAATGGGTAGGGCGCGGCGTCTCGCC
>JACPGN010000077.1 GCA_016182435.1 Lentisphaerota bacterium
GCATAAGACGCGGATATGCTTACGGCTGTGTTCCGCGATGATGCGCAGTCCGGTGAAATCCCGGCAGGGCGGGGGCACGTCCGCGATCGCTACGCCCATGATGCCCTGGACCTGCTCAAGATGGTCGCAGAGGCGCGCGATGTTTCCCAGGTCGTCAGAGTTCAGCGCGCGCCGCTCGGCGCCGGTCCAGAGATACAATGCCGGGCTGGTCCAGTATACCGAAGGACTATTGGCCGTGAGCCGCGTTACGCCACTCATGCGCCGGTCGGCCAGTTCAACGGCTCTGGGGGCGCAAGCGAGTTGCTCCTGCACCATCTCCCGCGGGATGCGGATATCATAGGGAGCGGCGCCCGGCCGCGCGCCGGCTTGCAACATCCGCTCGACAACGCGCTCGTGTTCGAGGCGCACGCCGATCTCTTCCAGAATACGTAGCGAAGTCTCGTGCAACTGCTGACAGTCGGCGGGAGTCATAGTCTCTGGATATGTTCCTTAAATCGGCCAATGCCGTTCTGGCGCTTGTCCGCCTGGTGGAAACGGCCGCTGCACCTGACGTTATGCCGTTCCACGGTGTAGCAGCGGTTCGTTAGAACCGCGCTGCCCTGCCGTTTTGGCCCCGCCCAGGCTGCCAGGGTTGGCCGGGCGACTCACAAAATCTTGAACTTGGGCAAGTCCTGAATATCCACAATACCGACCAGGCGGCGCGAGAAACCCGTCCCGGGTTCCGAGTAGCCTTGATGCGCTTGAGTGTTCCGATTAAATTCCAGCGCGCTTCAGCGGAAGCAGGCGGGTTCTGGCCCGATCTTTGTCAATTGAGATTAAGGAGAGATTCATGTCGATCACGAGCTTCATGCAAAGACCAGGGGCACGTCGATTTCCTCCGCTCGCCATGCAGCATAGGCAAGCGCCTGGGCAATATCTTCTGCCTCCAGATAAGGATACAGCTTGAGGATCTCGTCCCTTGTCCGTCCCGCGGCAACCAGGCCGACAAGCGTGCCGACCGTTATGCGGAGTCCCCGAATACAGGGCTTGCCGCCCATAACTTCAGGGTCGAATGTAATGCGGTCAATGGTCATCATTGCTCTTCCTTCATTCCGTGGTAACGCTACCACTTCCGATCCAACAACACCAGTCATTAATGTGGATTCCCGGAAAGTTTAGGGGTGCAACCTACAGAATCTTGAACTTCGGCAAGTCCTGAATATCCACCAGGCCGACCAGGCGGCGCTGGCCGTCCACCACGAGCAAATCGTCAATGGCGTGTTCCTCGTAGATCTTCAGCACTTCCACGGCCAGGTCCTGCGCCCGGACGGTGACGGGCGCGCTGGTCATTACGGCGCGGATCGGCAGATGGGCAATGGCCCCGCGCCGCTGGGTAATGAGCCGGCGCAGGTCGCCATCGGTGAAAATGCCGGAGAGCTTGCCCTGAGCATCCACGATGCTGACCGCGCCCGTGCGGGCGCTGGTCATGGCCAGAATTGCGTCCTTAACTTTGGCCCGGATATTCACGCAAGCCAGGCGCTTGTCCTTGCGCATGATGTCGGCCACGCGCAGCAACAGAGTCCGCCCAATGGCGCCGCCGGGATGCAGCTTGGCGAAATCCTCCTTGCGGAACCCGCGCGCCTCCAAGAGCACGATGGCCAGGGCGTCGCCCACGGCCAGCATGGCCGTGGTGCTGGCCGTCGGCGCCAGGTTGAAGGGACAGGCCTCGCGGCGCACCGGAATCAGGATGACGGCGTCGCTGGAGCGGGCCAGGGCGCTGGCCGCCGCGCCGGTCATGGCTACGACCTTGGCGCCCAGGCGCTTGACCGCCGGCAGGATTTCCAGGATTTCGGCGGACTCGCCGCTATGGCTCAGGGCCAGCAGGACGTCGTTGCTGCCCAGGATGCCGATATCCCCATGCAAGGCCTGCGAGGGATGCAAAGTCACGCTGGGCGAGCCGGTGCTGGAGAGCGTCGCCGAGATCTTCTGGCCGACATGAAAACACTTGCCCACGCCGGCGACCACGATCTTGCCGTTCCGGTTCAGGCCTTCCAGGATGAGCTTGACCGAGCGCGAGAATTCCAGTCCGAGGCGCTGGCGTACGCGCTGCAGTTCCTTGATTTCTACGTTCAGAATTTCCCGGGCCCGTTTAACCATTTTCATAAAAGGCTCCTGAAGCAGACCAAAGTCTGCAACCCAGAAAATCAACCACTGATTACACTGATGGCACGGATGGGGAAAGCCGTCCCCATTCCATATCCGTGCTATCCGTGTCATCCGTGGTAATATTCCTGTTTTTCGTAGATGTTGTTCATATATCAGGCGCTAATATTCCGCGCTGGTTTGGTCACAAGCGTCCGCGCGGCTTCCACGATCAAGAGCGCCGCCAACACTAACAACAGCATGGCAATAATTCCGATCGGCGACAAGCGATATTGGCCGATCAAGAGCACTAAGGCCCAGACGGTCATGCCGAGCATGAAGAGCATGGGCAGCATGAAGAGCATGGGCGCGAGAACGAACCCGAATCCTTTACCGCTCTTTTTCAGCCAGACCAGGATTACAAGCAGGGTCAGCCCGGCCAGCATCTGGTTGGTGGCGCCAAAGACCGGCCAGATTGCTTTCCAGGCGGGAATGGGGTTGCCGGCGGCGTCGTGGAACGGAATCAGCACAAACACGGTCGGCAGCGCCAGGGTTAGGATGGCGGAAAAATAGCGCCAGCGCGGCCCCTTAAGTCCGAAAAACTCCTCGAAGATATAGCGGCCCAGGCGCGTGGCGGTGTCGAGGGTGGTGAGGATGAAGGTGGAGAGCGCCAGGAGCCCGAAGGAAAATCCGATTCGTTCCGGCACGCCAAACACGCCGAGGAAATGGGCCAGGCCATTGCCGTAAATGGTCAAGGGCGTCTGGCCCGTGAGCGGGCTGCTTCGTGGCAGCACGGCCACCACTATCAGCGCTATAACCGCGACCAGACCCTCAATCAGCATGGCGCCATAGCCGATTTTGCGCGCGTCGGTTTCCTTGTCCAACTGCTTGGCGGTGGTGCCGGATGAGACCAAAGCATGAAATCCGGAGCAGGCCCCGCAGGCAACCGTAATGAAGATAATCGGGAACAGCGTCCCCAGTTGCGGGTCATGCCAGGCCTTGAAGGCCGGGTACTCGATGGCAAACCCGCCAAAGAGGATGCCCAGGAAGGCGCCCAGCACCGAAGAATACAAGAGATAGCTCGAGAGATAATCGCGGGGCTGCAGCAGGACCCAGACTGGCGCCGTGGCGGCGGCAAGGCAATACCCGATGAGCAGCAAGCACCACGCTTTCTTGGGATCGCCTCCCAGGATGCTGCCGAGCCTCTCGGGCAACAGCGGAAATTCCTGGCCAACCCAGACCGCCAGGAAAACCAGGGGCACGAAAACGAGCGAGGCCGGTCCGACCCGCACTTTCCGGTGATAGACCAGGAAGCCAAAGCCAAGGGCCAGAACGATAAATAGCACCGACGCGGTGGCCACCGCGCCTTCCTCGACAAAGGTAACGGCGGTCAGGTCGGTGAAAACCGTCAAAACATAGACCAGCGCCAGCCAGATAAATAACAGCAGCAGGCGGAAAGCCAGGGGCGACATCGTCTCGCGCGCGATCTCGGCGATGGAGCGGCCCGCGCGGCGGATGGAGGCGATCAAGGCGGAAAAGTCATGCACGCCGCCAATGAAAATGGCGCCGAGCAGAATCCAGATCAGGGTGGGACCCCAGCCGAAGGCCAGGGAGGCAATGATCGGCCCCACGATCGGCCCGGCCCCGGCGATGGACGAAAAATGATGGCCGAACAGAATGGCCGGATACGCCGGGACCCAGTCCACGCCGTCATAGTGCGTATGGCTGGGCGTCGGCCGCTGGTTGCTCACGTCAAAGTGGCGGTCGAGAAACCGCCCGTAGAAAAAAAAGGCGGCCACAAAGGCGAGAAAGGCGCCAATGAAAATAAGCGTTAGCATAGGGAGCCGGATTGTGCTGAAGCTGGTTTAATGGTTCGCTTCTTTTTATCGCTAAACGGCTGGGAACGCAAGGAGCAAGCTGCATGGCCGAAGACGCCATTGGTGGCGAGGGGTAGGGCGCGTTCGCCTGCCCGCAATGCTACGCATAGCGTTGCAGGCGGGCCGAACGCGCCGCGGACGGTCCCGCCAAGGCGGGATTCCGCCCCGGCGGATCCGCATAGGCGGAAAACTCGGCGCTTGCCCCGCTCTGTAGCGGGGAGCCGTCCCTACCCTCATGCGACCCATTACATTGTTATGTAAAAAAACTGCTGTAAAAAAACTGCTTGACCTTGGCCTTAAGTGTTATAAATTATGCCGAAAACGCAACAACCAGGAAGATTTTCAAGATCGGCGAACCAATAACCAAAAGGAGCGGACAATGAGCTTGCTGGAACAGATTAAGGAGAACTTAATCAAGGGTAAGGCCAAGGACGTTAAGGAACTGGTCGAGAAGGCCATCGCCGAAAAAGTCAAGCCGGCCGACATTCTCAACCAGGGCCTGCTCGCCGGCATGAGCACCATCGGCGAGCGCTTCAAGAATAACGAAGTCTATGTGCCGGAGGTTCTGATTGCCGCCCGCGCCATGAAGTCCGGCATGGAGGTTTTGAAACCCTTGCTGGCCGCCGCCGGCGTTCAACCGAAAGGCACGGCGGTCATCGGCACGGTCAAGGGCGACCTGCATGATATCGGCAAGAACCTGGTGGGCATGATGCTGGAAGGCGCGGGGTTCCGGGTCGTGGATGCGGGCATTAACGTTGAGCCCGATAAGATGGTTCAATTGGCTAAGGAAAACACTGCTAACCTGATCGGCTGCTCCGCTCTGCTGACCACCACCATGACCAATATGAAATTAGTCGTGGAAGCCGTCAAGTCCACCGGCTTGACCGGCAAAGTCAGGGTCATGATCGGCGGCGCGCCGGTGACCCAGGCCTTTGCCGACGAGATCGGCGCTGATGGCTACGCCCCGGATGCAGCTTCGGCCGCCGATCTGGCCAAGAAGCTGTCGGGCGTAGTATAACATTGGTGTCTAAAATAACATTCCCTCTCCCTTGGGAGAGGGTTAGGGTGAGGGGCCTGCCCGAGCGTCGGCCAGGGAATGCTGGCCCGCCTGCAACGCTGTCGCGTAGCGACTGCGGGCAGGCAAATGTGCCCCCTCACCTCTGTCCTCTCCCAGGGGAGAGGATGAGGTTTCGTCAAGCTAACTCAGCAAGCCGGAGTTTGCTCCAAAAGCGTAAAGCCGTCCCGATACGCTTCGCGATCGGGACGGCTTTTTTCTGCCGTGGCGCCGGGAAGCGCGCCAATTTTTCCTTGGTCGGCTCGCCCGGTGGGCGTATATTATCCGTAATTACATAGGAGAAGCTGTGCCATGCAGATCAAGAACTTCATCGTAATCGGCGAAAACATTCACTGCACCCGCGTGCTCAAGCGCGGCGGCAATCTGGTGGATGAGGCCGCTCAAGTTATCCGCTACGATGACGGCAGCGGCAAGCACAAAACCTTGCCTATTCCCGAAATCCTATTGAAGAGCGCCGACTGGCAAAACGGGAAGATCAAGCACTGCGTGGCGGCCATCTGGCAGGGACTTTACGGCCAGGGGGCCGCCCAGGCGGCCGGTTGCGATTATCTGCGGGTCATGGCGGCAAAACAGGAGCACTCCGGAGCAACGTTTCTCGATGTCAATGTTGATGAGTTCAGCTTAGACCTGGCGGAGCGAATCAAGGCCATGCAGTGGACGGTGGCGCTCCTCCAAAGCGCTTCGCGAGCGCCGCTCAGTATTGATTCCTCCAACAGCGACATTATGCGCGCGGGCCTGAACGCCTGCGCGCGCGAGCGCCTATGCCCGAGCGCCGGCCAGGGCGGCCGGCCAATGTTAAACTCCATTTCCCTGGAGCGCCTTGCGCTGCTGGACGTGGTGGCCGAATATCAACCCGCCGTGGTGGCCTCCGCGGCCGGCGCTAAAGGATTGCCCAGCACCGTGGAGGAACGCTTGAACAATTTGGGACAACTGATCCCGCAGTTGACGGCCAAAGGCTTGCAGATGGACTGGATCCATGTGGACCCGTTGGTCTATACAATTTCCACCGATCCCAATAACGGCAAGATGTTCCTGGACGCCGTCAAGGCCGTGCGCGCCAAATATGGGGCGGCTATTCATATTATCGGGGGCTTAAGCAACGTGTCCTTCGGCATGCCAGCTCGCAAGCTGATCAACCAGGTCTTCGCCTGTCTGATGGTGGAAGCCGGCGGCGATGGCGGCATCGTGGACCCGCTGCAGATCAACGCCAGGATCCTGCAAAAGTTAGATGAGACGGCCGAGCCGTTCCAATTGGCCAAGGCGTTGTTGCTGGGTACCGACGAGTTCGGCCTGAATTTCATTGCCACGCACCGCGCAGGCTCTCTGGGGTAGTTGCAAGTCTCGAATAGCTACTTCGCTGAAAAACCCGGCGGACGACACGGAGGTCGTCCCTCCATGGGTCAATTCAGGTGGTTTTTGCGATTTCTGGAGGGTCGGGCTCTGTCCCGACCGTTTGCAAATGGGGTTTTTCAGCGGAATCGAATAGCGCAGTGGGTATTGTCTGGTGAATGAATTCGCCTACGATGATGAAGTGCTGCTGGAAGTGGAGCCATCCTGGTGGCATTACTTCTGGTACCTGGCGTTCGCCTGGCTGTTGATCCCGCTGGCCATCGCGCTCTGGAAGCAGGCCAGCCTGACCCTGCGCGTGTACTCCGACCGCGTGGTGCTAGAAACCGGACTCATCGCCAAACGCACCGTGGACCTGGCCATTACGGAAATCAACACCGTCGAAATCAACCAGACGTTTTTCCAGCGGCTCTGCCGGATCGGCAACATCAAAATGGCAACCTCCGGTACGGAAGGTTATGAGCTGATTGCCCGCGGCTTACCGCAGCCCCGGCGAATTAATGAGGTCGTCTCCGCTCAGCGCCGGAAGTTGTTGAAAATCTGAATGCGGGCAACCACGGATTACACGGATAACACGGATTTTGCGAGGGAAGGGAAATGCACTTGGTTCTGAATGGCGAACCGAATGAGCGGCCTGAGCCGTGCTCGCTGGCGAAGCTGCTGCAGGAGCTGAACATCAAGGCTGAGCGGGTGACGACGGTCGTGAATGACGCAATCGTGCCGGCCGCGCAACGCGCCGCCTATCAAGTGCGCGAGGGCGACCGCATCGAAATCCTGACCTTCGCCGGCGGCGGATGAGGACGGACGACGGACGCCAGACGACGGACAGGAATACGGTTGGCGTAGTACTTTCTGAAATGCTAAGCAGGCCGATATGGGTTATCGCAGGCGTTGTTATTATCAGGGAAAGATTAGCCAAACATATTTGAAATTTTGGTAGGGCGCTCTCGCCGAGAGCGCCGCGGACGGCTCGGCGAGCTGTCCCTACCACGGAGCGACCAGGCCGCCCAACGGGAAAATGTTCAACATGAATTCAACACATTTCAGAAAGAAGAACCTATAAGAAGTGACCACGGCGTTACCACCGCGGCTGCCGTAGCCTCGCCCTACCAAAACATACACGCAAAAACGTGTATCTTTACGGGAAAGCGCCTAAAGTCGCAGAGTGGCTTATGACCAAGATGGCCACAGGAACGGGAAGCGACCTCTGACATTATTATAAATCAAGAAAGGGAATGGACATGATTGGAACAAGAATAATGGCGATTGCCATCACCATGCTGATACTGGGCGCGAATTGCTTTGGGGACAACATCTCGCCAAGCAACATCTTTAAAAAGGTGGTAGCTACTTATAAGTCCATGCAAACATACAAGGCCGAAGGAACCATTACTTCAGATATTGACACTGGCGGAATGAAAATTAACACAGAAACATTATTTTCAATCTTGTTGAAGAAGCCCAATCTGTACCTCATTTCATGGATCCAGAAGATGCCGACGCCGGGCATGGCGCAGTCCGGAGCCGTGTGGAGCGATGGGACACAACCATATTTGTACATGGGAATGATGGAAATGCTGAATGCGTATTCGAAAATGACTAACGATGAATTTGCTTTAAGTAGCGCGACAGGAATCTCCGGTGGGGCGGCCTGCACAATACCATCACTGTTTTTGTCAGTGTTTAAGGATCAACCGGATCCATTTTCCCGGCTCAATGACTTAAAGATAGAAAAGATTGAAAAGGTCGGAGAAGAAGACTGCTATGTATTAAGCGGGTCATCCTCGATTTCGAAGAAGGAAACGCTCTGGGTCTCCAAGACCTCTCATTTAATCAGGAAGTATTGTCGGTCTCTCGAAGTTCCTGAAGGAGGTTGGCAAACGCCCAAAATGACCGATGAACAACTTGAGGCGGCCATCAAAGGCGTGGGGCAAGAAGTGACGGAGGAGAGCAAGAAGAACATAAGGGAGATGATGGAGAGTTCAACAGAGATGCTCAAGACCATGAAGATGAAGGGGCTTTCCACGGAAGTTCACACAAACATCTCATCTCCAGAATTGAATAAGAACGATTTCAAGTTTGCTCTACCGGAAGGCGCCGTTCTCAAGGAATCCCTATTTGGCGGAATGTTCGGCCGCACAAATGGCGTTTTTAACAAATAGTCGGCGGATTTAGCCCAAAACAAAGATGACAACAGATACGGCAAAGCAATCGCAATCTGATGGAATCGCCGAATGGAAAAGAGAAAAAAGACACGTGTTCTGGAGCCGTCTGATCCGCTGGGGAGTTGGCATCCCTCTGATTCTATTTTCGTATCCATGGCTTGGATATTTTGGCCCATTCCTTGTGCTTTTGGGCAGTATACTCATAGCACCTGATATCGCGGGATATTTTGCCAAGTTCGCAGGAAATATTATCTGGCCGCATCATAAAGGCAAACCACAGCCTATTTATGGTATTCCACGATCACTTGCCGCCAAAGGAAGATATGCGGAAGCGGAAATGGAATACGAAAAGATTATTCAGGAATTCCCGCACGAGGCAACGCCTCATATTGAAATGATTAACATTGCGGTAGTCCGATTAAATAACCCCGAGCTGGCGGAACAATTGTATCAAAGAGGAATGGGGCTCCTTAAGAATCCCGAAGCCCGTGAGACGCTTACCAGGATGTATGCGGCGCTACGGTCGCGCCTCAAGAGCAAAGATAAAGAAAACCGGAAGGTTATTCCTCACGAAAAAATCGAGGAAATAAGGGACCGCTTGGCGCGCGACCGCGACAAACTGTGGCAATGACTTATGGCGAAGGCGGCCTTGCACCCTGCATCGCGGTAGCCGCGCTGAGAGTGAAGGCCATCGTTGTGTGAATTAGGCCTTCGGCAACTAAAAACTGTAGCCGGCCTCGCTGAGGCCGGTCCGGGGTCGGCGACCCCGGCTACAACTTTGTCCTCCGCAGGCGGATCCGCCTCAGGCGGAAAATTCCTATACTTCAAGATATAAAATCCAGAATCGGAGGGTTGCCGTGCGGGTGAAACTCATTATTGGCTGGTTGTATGCCGTTATTCTGTGTCTTATCTATGGCTTACTGCTATCTGCCTACGGCTGCTCGCTTCGCTTTCACGATTCTCACGAGCCTCGATTATCATTTCTTTTTCTCCTCTTTCTCGCACTGCTTGCCGTATTCATCGGATGCTGCTTTAGCCTGTCCTGGCTTTGGCGGAGACGCAATTGGGATTCGCGGGGTCGTTGGCGTTTTGCCTTTCTGGTTCTTTTGACGATTCCCATTGTCTGCCTGATGCGCGATGCAACACCGATTGAACACGACTACAGCATGAAGGACATCGTGCCGGGAGATCCGAAGATACTTGCAAGCTACGACACCCTGATGTTGTTTCGGAAAGGTGGGGGGATGGAAGTCAAAACGACAGATACCTCGGCCAACTATCCCCAATTTCAAACCAATATCCTCGCAAATCTTCTAACCAATACCCTCGCATATTCCGAATCCATATCTTACGCGTGGAACAGCATTGCGCCGGCACGTTCGGTAATCGAAAAGCTGGATACATATCCGGGTATTGCCGACCTGACACCTCAAGTACCGTTGGGCACAAACACGCCCATCCCTAACTTCGTGACGCTCCGTTCTATTTCCTGGACATACACGGCATACGCCAGCCTCAAGACGGCACAAGGCCACCCTGAGGAAGGTGTTAAACAACTGGCGAAAATCCAGAGCGTTACCAGGAAAGCTCTGCCTAATTCGGCGCTCCTTATCAACAAGATGATCTGGATTGCGATAGCTCGCAACAACATCGAGGCCGCCTACGTAATTCTCCAGCAGCCGCAATGCACTCCCGAAAGCCTGAAGATACTGAAGGAAGCATTCCCTTCCATCTCCGCGGAAGACGTCTCTCTGCGCCATGTGTTTATTGGGGAATACTTGTTTCTCAAGAGTTGCGTTGATTGGTTGAGACCAAGCACCTTTTTCGATGCTTTCTCCTTGATCGAGGTCGTCGGGACGACTCCCAAGCCACCATCATTATTTCGTAAAGCCGTATCTTCCTTTGTCTATTATCTGGCGATCAGGAAGAACCGCACATTCAGGGATTTCCGCAAACACTTTGACCTTTTGGTTGAAGGCGCTGGCAAGCATCCTCCAGACATGTCACGAGCCGACAGATTTGTTAAGAACTATATCCGGCATCCGGATATTCGCAATCTGGGCGGATGGTTTATGGTTTCAGTTACAACGCCAAGTTTCACGCGAGCCTCCGTAACTGCTGTCAACACAAAGGTGTTGAGCGACCTCCTGGCCATTGAAATTGGGAATCGTTTGAACCAGCCGGTGGTTCTCGATGACTATTATTCCGATGGCCCTTACGGGCGTGATGAACGAACGGGCCGAGCCTTTTCGGTCGGCCCCGATAAGAAGCCGAACACTTATGATGATATTCTATTAGGAAAGAACTAAGATTGCATAACCAATGAGTGGAGGCTATCGTTACTTGCGCGCAGAAGCAAGGGGGCGTCGATCCCAATGGCCTCAGCAAGCTGAGGCCCTACGTAGGGCGCGACCACGCCTCTGGCGTGGTAAACCTTGTGCCAGCCACGCGGAACGCGTGGTCGCGCCATTTCACCCCTCATCACTGGTTTCGCCATGGATACTTTAACAATAGGCAAGCACGCTTTCAGCTCGCGCCTGATCCTGGGAACGGGCAAGTTTTCCGACGCCGAAACCATGGTCCGGGCCATCCAGGCCTCCGGCGCGCAATTAGTAACCGTGGCCCTGCGCCGGTTCAATCTGCAGCGGCCCGCCGATGACCTGCTGGGACCGCTGCAGGCCATTAAGGGCCTGACGCTCATGCCGAACACGTCCGGCGCCTGTAACGCGCATGAAGCAGTCAAGGCCGCCCACATTGCCCGGGAACTAAGCGGCAGCCAGTTTATCAAGGTGGAAATTCATCCCAATCCCCAGCACTTGATGCCCGACGGAATTGAAACGCTGGAGGCCGCGCGGATTCTGGCCGCGGAAGGATTTGTCGTCATGCCTTACATGCCGGCCGACCCGGTCCTGGCCAAGCGCTTGGAAGAGGTCGGCTGCGCCGCGGTCATGCCCCTGGGGTCGGGGATCGGCACGGGCCACGGCCTGGCCACCGCCGAGCTGTTGAAACTCATTATCCGCGAGGCCCAGGTCCCGGTGATCGTGGATGCGGGCTTGCGTTCGCCCGGCGAGGCCGCAGTGGCCATGGAAATGGGGTGTGCCGCCGTGCTGGTCAACAGCGCCATTGCCGCCGCCGGCGATCCCGTGGCTATGGCCGGGGCCTTTGCCAAAGCCGTGCAAGCCGGCCGCGCCGCGCGCTTAGCCGGAATTATGCCCCAGAGCGATGCGGCCATTCCCACCAGCCCCTTGACCTCATTCCTGGGGAATGCCAAACAATGAACTGGCAGGCTTTAGCGGAGCGGGTGCTCGCCGGTGGCGCGCGGCGCGCCATGACACGGGCCGAGGCGCTGGCCGTGTTGAATTCGCCGGCGGAAGAATTGCTCGCGCTCCTGGAGGCCGCCTTTGCCATGCGCCGGCGGTATTTCGGGCTGGGAGTGAGCCTGCATGTCATCCGTAACGCCAAGAGCGGGTTATGCACTGAAGATTGCGCCTATTGCAGTCAGGCGGCCAAGGCGACGGCGCCGGTACCGCGCTATGAACTGCAGTCGGTGGAAGATATTGTTCAGGGCGCCTTGGAAGCCCAGGCGCTTAAGGCCGTGCGTTATTGCATCGTCACCAGCGGCCGCGCGCCCCGAGAGGAAGAGCTCAGCATGGTGTGCGAAGCGGCACGCCGGATTAAACGCGCGACCGCGCTCCAACTCTGCACTTCACTGGGTCTCGTGGATGGGGAGCAGGCCCGCCGCTTGAAACTCGCCGGGGTGGATCGGTTCAATCACAACCTGGAAACCTCGGAACGTTTTTACCCCTCTATCTGTCAAACCCACAGTTATCGCGACCGCCTGGCGACAGCGCGCGCGGTCAAGGCCGCCGGCCTGGAATTATGTTGCGGCGCGCTGATGGGCCTGGGCGAGACGCCCGCCGACCGCGTGGAGCTGGCCTTGGCCCTGCGCGAGGTGGGCGCCGATTCAATTCCCGTTAATTTCCTGGATCCGCGGCCCGGCACGGCGCTTGAGCATCGGCCGCGTCTGGCGGCCGCTGAGGCCTTGCGCATCCTGGTTATGTTCCGGTTAGTCAACCCGACGCGCGAACTGCGCGTCGCGGGCGGCCGGGAACTGTGTTTAGGCCCGTTGCAGGCCCTGGCGCTTTATCCGGCCGACTCGATTTTCACCAACGGCTACCTGACGACCCCCGGTCAGGGCTATGCCGCCGATCTGGCCATGATCGCCGCCGCCGGGTTTAAGGTGGCCGGAGTGACCCAAGCCTGATGAGCTGTGAAAAAATCGAATTCAGACGGTCGGAGTGGAACCCGACCCTCCAATTTCCGAGAAAAACGGATTGATTTCACCAATGGCTCGCCATCCCGCGCGGCGCGGGATAAACGCGCTTGCCACGCTCTTGGCGTGGCCACGAGTGGAGGGACGACTTCCATGTCGTCCGCAATTTTTTCACACGTTCTGAGAGTTCAGCACGCAATCGTGCCGCCGCCGAGGACGAGCTCATCCTGGTAAAAAACCACAGCCTGACCGGGCGCGATGGCCACCTGGGGCTGAGCGAACACCACCGTTACAGCGCGTTCATCCGCGGCATCCGGCGTCAAGGTGGCATCAGCTTCCTTGTGGCGTTGGCGGATTCTGGCCTTTACGCGCAGGGGTGAGAGCAGGGCATCGAAGGCGATCCAGTTCACGTCCGTAGCCCGCAGGCGGTCGGCAAAAAGATCCTCATACGGCCCGACCGTGATCGTGTTGGTGGGGGCGTCAATGCGCACCACGTAAAGCGGCTGCTTGGCGCCGCGCAAGCCCAGAGCTTTGCGCTGACCGATAGTGTAATAAATAATACCCTTGTGTTCGCCCAGCGCCTTTCCGGCGCAATCCACGATTGGTCCCGGCCGGACGATGTTGTCCTTGAAGAGCGCGGCGTAGTGCTCTCCCTCGATGAAATCCTGGCTTTCCGGCCGCGCGCTGAGATAATCCAGCCCCAGCTCGCGCGCCAGGGCTTTGACGGCGGACTTTTTCAGCGAGCCGAGCGGGAACACCAGCTCGCGCAACTGCTCCTGGGTCAGGTGATATAGAAAATAGGATTGGTCCTTTTCAGTATCGAGGCCGCGTTTGAGAAGATAGCGCTTATGGGCTTGGTCGCGCTCAACGCGCGCGTAATGGCCGGT
>JACPGN010000078.1 GCA_016182435.1 Lentisphaerota bacterium
GCCAGCAGCCAGGACGTGCTGAAAAACTGGGAGGCTATCAAGCTGCGGGAAAAACAGGAGTCGGCCGATGGGTCGAACTGCCGCTCGCCCTCCTCCCTGGTTGGCGATATTCCCCGCCACCTGCCAGCCCTGCACAAGGCCCATCATCTCCAGAAACGCCTGGCGCGGCTGGGCTTTGACTGGAAGCAGGTGCACGACGTGGTGGCGAAAATTGACGAGGAGTTGGCGGAAGTTAAACAAGCGTTGGCCGCGGGGGATGCGGCCAGGATCAGGGAGGAGCTGGGCGACTTGCTGTTTGCCGTGGTGAATCTCAGCCGGTTCCAGGGCCTGAATGCCGAAGAAGTTCTCCGCCGGGCGGTGGATAAGTTTGCTAAACGCGTTCAGGCGATAGAACAGCGCCTGCGCCAGACCGGCCGTGAATTGGCGCAATGCACGCTGGCGGAACTGGATGAGCACTGGAACGCGGTGAAGGCAACCGAGTCGTCGCCTCGAAGTTAGGGCCTTCGGCAACTGAAAACCATGGCTAGCCGCAGGGCAAGCTGTAGCCGGCCTCGCCGAGGCCGGTCCGGGGTCAGCGACCCCGGCTACAACATTGTCCGCCGGAGGCGGACCCGCCTGTGGCGGAAAATTCCTATACACGTCAGAGTTAGGCTGGCGCTATGAGGCCAACGTGGAAATGGTTGCGGGAGGTTGGAACAAAGGAAGTTGCCGCTGTGTTCCGCGCCTTGCCGGCGGATGTCAAACGCCGGGCGGAAGCCATCCCGATTGTGTTTGAAAGGCGGCCCAGCCGTGCACTGCGGGTAGACGGTATTGAGGCTGATACCCTGGGCCTCTTCCTGGGGCCGTCCGCGCTGGATGAGCCGGGGGTGAGTCCCTTGCCGCCGCAAATCATTTTGTTCCTCGAAAATATACGGGATGCCTCCGGCGCTGACGAGCGCCGAGCGGCATCTGGATTAAAAGGGCCTCGGCTTCCCCGGTCCAGCGTGACAAACTGCTGTGACAAACTGCTTGCTTCATTACTTGATGACATGATATAGTCCAATCCCAACAAGGAAAATGTTATGAGACTATCAGCAGTCATTCATAAGGAAAAAGGCTGGTTCATCGCAACAAATCCGGAGACCGGCACGACGACGCAAGGCGAGACTTTTGACGAAGCACTGGCCAACCTGCGGGAAGCCACGGAGCTTTATCTTGAAGAATTTCCTTTGCCCGAACCGGAAGCCACCATCCTGACAACCTTTGAAGTCCCTGCCCATGCCTAAGCCTTGACGTGCAAGACTTCATAGAACAGCTTTGATCCTTCCGAAACCACGCGCTCTGTTTCTGACACGCATTTGCCCGCCATAGCTTTTCCGCATAAGCGGATCCGCATCTGGCGGAAGCGACGGCGGGAGGCGGGCCCGCCTCCGGCAGGAAGTCCGCTGGCAGTTCTGGCTGTATGGTGAGAGCAGCGCGGTGCCTGGGCTGGGAGGAAGCGGAACTCGCCGAGCGGCATCTGGATTAAAAGGGCCTGGTCCGGCGGGCCGCTTCCAGCATACGGCGCAGGTGCGCTCGTCCGACCTCCGACCACCATCCGTTGTCAAGAATGTCGTTCAGGTAATCGGCGGAAAGCAGGCTCAATTCGGTGTCGCTGAGATCACAGCACAGCATGGTGCGATCGAACGTGTTGCGCAGAGTCCGGCTCAGATCGGACGTGGGAATGGCCTGTCGCAAAATGGCTTCGACCTGTGCCCGGCGGTTTTGGATCGTCTTGATGGCGTCCTCTTTGGAAAGTCGCGTCATAAAAGACCTTGCAACGGTTGAAGGTTACTGAAATCTGCGCCGACTTTTCCAAGGTCGGCAGCCGCGGTTGAATTTCAACCTCAAAGCAGGAGTTCAATATGCAAGTGGCCGAAGGAAAAATCAATCGCATTTTTGCGGTCCGCCTGGAAGAAGGCGAACGTTTGCCGGATTGCATCGAGACCCTGGCCCGCCGGCGCCGGATTAAAGCCGCCCTGGTATTGCTGGTCGGCGGCGCCCGCGACGGGCGGCTGGTGGTCGGCCCGAAAAAGACGACGGCGAAGCCGGCTGCCATGGTGCGGGCCTTTACCGCCGGCCATGAAATCATGGGGGTGGGCACCCTGTTTCCGGGCGAGCAAGGGCCGGAACTCCATCTGCATGCCGCCATGGGTCGCAAGCAGAAAGCGCTGGTCGGCTGTATCCGCAAGGGGATTAGAACTTATTTGATCGCGGAAATTGTGATCCTGGAATTAACCGGTTTTACGGCCGTGCGGGCCCGGCATCCCGTGTCCGGGTTCCATCTGCTGGAATTGAATCGGGCCGGCCCCCGAAAACGGCCTCACTGAAGGCTTCCGGTTTTTTCCATCAACCTTCAACCATAGCCCATTAACCATCAACCATTCTCAGCGGTGCCTGGGATGGGACTCGAACCCATACGACCGTTAAGGCCATCGGATTTTAAGTCCGATGCGTCTGCCATTCCGCCACCCAGGCCAACGCCAAGAATGACCCCGCGGATTTTCCCGCCTCGGCGGGTCCGCCTAAGGCGGAAAGTCCGATGTCCCGATCTCTCGGAGAATCGGGACCATTCCGCCACCCAGGCGCGGCCAACCGAATCAAGGTTTTACTCGCGGTCGGAAGATTTGAGCCGCTTATTTCTTCCGATCCCGCCAAGGTTCTTTTCAACCAATAATGTAGTATCCGTGTCGGTACGCGGATGGCAAGTCTTTTGCGACAGTCTTTTGCGCAATTCTATCGTCGGCTTCGGAATTGCCAGGGATGCCGATAATGCCCTTGTTTCAGGATTTGGCGCGGAGTATACTTAACTTTAACCATTAGGAACCGCCATAAAAAACAGGAAAATGTTTTAGTGTCGCGTCCGCTTGGCGTCTGGAACGCAGTTATAATAAGAAAGGCGGCCATGAAAGATCGGCGGAAGGGGCAAGCCACACTCGATTAAGAGCCGGAAGGTGGGCAAAGAGAACCTCTACCTGAATGTGCGCCTGTATGAACTGCTCGCCAAGTAACATGTCGACGGTTTCGACACGTCCCGAGAACGTGTCGAAATCCAGCCCCGGTTTGGACACGTCGCGGAAACGTGTCCATGCCGTGGACACGCTGCTGGAACATGTCCACGCGGAGGAAGTGTTAGGCTACGCCCCGTTGCCGGCCGGTTACGTCGAACGTTAGT
>JACPGN010000080.1 GCA_016182435.1 Lentisphaerota bacterium
CCGCTGGGCGTTCCGTTGTAACCGGTGGAGATGATGCGCCGGTCCTTGACGATCAGGGCGGCCACGTCGCGCCGGAGGCAGTTGCTGCGCCGCTTAACCACCTGGGCAATATCCATGAAATAAGTGTCCCAATCCGGGCGGACCTTGAAAGTTTTCTTCATGCCTTGCCCTCCAAAAATAAAGAGAGGTCTGCTAACTTCGCCATGGCGGGGTATTATCCACGAAAAAGGAATGCGTGCAATCATCACCTTACCCGGGCCGTAACCCGTCAGTTATTGGGCGGTGATTGCCTGCCCGCAGTGCTGCGCACAGCGCTGCAGGCGGGTCATTCCCGACCTGATCGGGAATCCAGAAAAATCCCTGGCCTGTGGCCGGGCAGGCAATGCTGGATTCCCGCTTTCGCGGGAATGACAGCATGAAAAAATGACAGCATGAAAATTCACAATCTCCCCCCAATAACTGACCCATTACCCCGGGCCGCCCGAGTAAAATGGCGCGACCACGCGTTTCGCGTGGCTGGCACGAGGTTTACCACGCCAGAGGCGTGGTCGCGCCCTACGTAGGGCCTCAGCTTGCTGAGGCCATTGGCCATTGGGATCGCTTATTTCCGGGCTTGACAAAAAAAGCGGGATGGCCAGAATTATAGAAATGGAAATCAAACCGCACAATTTCTGGTATGCGGTGAACAACACCGAAGTGGTGGTGATGCCCAGCAACTACCTGGAGACCTTCGGGGCCACGCGGCTGCATTACCACCTGGTGAGCGAATTGATGGATTCGGTCAATCGCATTCGCGTCCGGGAGGGAACCATTCAGGCGCGCCAGCCGCAGATCATTACGCCGAACAGCTACGCGAGTGAAATCCTGGAGGGGTTTGGCGACCAGGCCAACCAGTATGCCGACTGGCTGCGGGAGCATGCCAAGGACCTGCGCATCCTGGAGTACGGCTTCAAGGTGCAGAAAACCGAGATCAGCGAACAGGTGATCACCGGCCCAGTGAAGGAAATCCTGGAGCGGGTCAAGAAGAGCGCCCGGGAGAAGAATGATCCGCTGACGGGCGTCATCCTCGGCGTGGACGATCCCTGGGAAGTCTGCGTGCTGAAATTCATGGTGGACGTTATCCGCCAATCCATCCCGCGCAATAATCAGGACCTCAACCGCCGGCGGCTCTGGGAGGATGCTGATGGCGTGCCCCGCGGCGTGCGCGCCGATATCGAGAAGCACTTCCTGCTGGCCACAGGCAATCCGGCGCTGGTCAAGGAGTTGGGCCTTAAACTGCGCCGCTACGGGTTGTTCGAGGAATACGAAGACCGCTTCTTTGCCCTCGTCCGGCAGCAGGCCAACTGAGGAGCGTGCGCCGGGCCTTCACTGCGAGTGGCTGCTGCGCGCGGCCATCATCATGGCCAACATGAACAGCACCACCACCATGATGCCGAACACAATATAGGTGGCCAGGAAGAGGTAATAGACTCGCGCATCGCCCGAGAAGTACTGCTCGCCGAAAAGTAGGCCCCAGTGATACGCGAAGATATAGGCGGTCACCAGCCCGGTCCGATTGAGATGGAACAGCAGGCAGATGGTCAACAGGGCGAGCACCACCAGCATCTCAATGGCGGGGATGGAGACCAGGGACTGGCTCAACCTGCTGGCTTGAAAGCAAAGCCACCATTGCTGGATCATGACGGGTTCCTCCTTTTGCGGCGGAAACATTGGGGATGCCCCGCCAATTGTTATGTTATACATGGCGACAAGAATACCACAGCATTACATGGTAGGGCGTCCCGACCTCTTGAGAGCGGGACGCCGCGGACGGCTCGGCGAGCCGTCCCTACCAAGAGATCATGCTGCGTTACTTATGACGCTCTGTATAACCCGAACATTTGCTCCTTGAGATCGAGGTAATAGAGGTAATCTGCCGGCTTGACGTTAGGCGGGCAGCGGTGGTCGCAGAAAGGTATGTAGCCGCCGCGGGCCGGGGCACCAAGGTCTCCAAGTATGCCTTTATGGCCGCTTTACCCTTGGCCAATTCGATTTTATCCACGCCGCCCATGATCCGCAGGTCCTTGCCGTATTGCTTGAACAGTTCCGCCGGATGGGCACAGCCATTGACTTCGAACGGAAACAGGCAATTGATCCCGCCTTCCAGGAAATAAGGCAAAATCGGCCGCGTATCGCCATCGCAGTCACTATACCAGAGGTCTATACCGGCCGCACGAAGTTTTTTACTGATGCGCTTGTAGCGCGGCATGACCACGTTTTTGAAGAAATCCACGGAGACAATCGGCCCGTTCTTGAAGCAGATGTCCTCCCAGTTTGAGGCGTAATCAAAGACGATGTGCGGCAGAACCTGGTCCAGGAAATCCTCCACCAGCACACAAACGGTTTCGACCATATCCTCGACCATTTCCGGATAATCATAGATGGCATAGGCCAGGCCCTCGAAGGTCAACATATCGCGGATCTTGCCGATCATCGAGCCGCAATAGACGCCCAGCGGATACTCCCGCTCGGGCGGATGTAATTGCTTGAGCCGGGTAACATCCACCTTGCGCGCCGGATCGTCCCGACGCAGGCGTTCGGCCTTGCAGCGCTTCCAGTCATCCGGGGTAATCACTGAGGCCTTGATATAGTGCGGTATGGTGTCATGCCCGTCCTTGGGCACTTCGGCCAGGAGTCCATCGTCGTTCATCAGGATACGGGTGGTGGCGGTCTCAGAGACAAGCTGCCAGGGAAAGGGCGGACTGAGCCAGACGTTGCCGCCCACGTTCTTGATCGGATCGAAATTAAAGAAAATATCGGCCTCGGCGTTGTTGGTAATGTGGTTCTCCACGAAGATCGGCCACTGATGGAAGTTTTCCTCCCAATAGCCGAATTCCATGTTGAAGCAGCGATCTATTGACTGAAAGTGCATTTGCCGGTTGAACCGCTCGCGGGCGGTCATCGTTCCCTTCCAGGGCGCGCGACATGGTTTGATGGGCATGGGTGTTTCTCCAAGTAAACGCTAATGCGGACTTCGGCCGCAACCAAAAAATCAACCACAGATTACACGGATTTCACGGATGGTCAGACCGTTGACGGCCGCTCGGCGGCTGTCAACAATCAGTGTTATCCGTGCTATCCCGCGAAGCGCGGGACGAGTCCGTGGCTTGCCACGCGCCGCGCGTGGTTCCCGCCTCGGCGGGTCCGCTTCAGGCGGAAACTTTCTTGTTTTTCATGGCGGTTCAATGTGTTCAAGTCATTAATCTATGTTCAGCCGTTTGAATTGAGGCAAATGCGCCTTGTTCTTGTCCAGCATTATCTGGACCATGCGCTTGATCTCGGCAAGCGAGAGCACCGCGCAAGAAAGCGGATCGTAAGCGACCGCGTGGAACACCTTGCGCGGGTTACCGGTCAGCGCCGCCTCCACGGCCATTTCCTCCACGGCGATGCTGACGTTGTTCAAGGCCGCCAGTTGCGGCGGCAAGGCGCCGACCACAACCGGGCGGAAGCCCTGGCGATCGGCAAAAACCGGCGCTTCCACACAGCAGCCAGCCGGCAGGTTCGGGATAATTCCGGCATTGGGCACGTTGCCGTTAAACGCGAAGACTTCGCCGCCCATGCGGGCGTTGATAATGGAGGTGGCATACTCAAGCCCGCGCCGGAGGTCCAGCGGCTTGGGATCGGCCAGCCACTGGCGGATCTCCTTGCGCCAGGTTGACTTCCGCCGCTGATACCCTTTCATAATGTACGCATAATGCCCGGGGTTCCAGTTGGTGCTATGCGTGCAGTATTTTTCAATCAGATCCGGACGCTTGCGGAACCACCAGTTATATTCCGAATTGTGTCCGCTCGATTCGGTCACGTAATAATCCAGGTGCAGAAACATCTCGTTGCGCACCTGTTCTTCATTGCGGATTTTCCTGTTCTGCAGAATGGCTTTGCGGTTTTCCTGTTCTGCAGAATGGCTTTGCGGATCAGCGGATAGGCGTTGCGGCCCTTCCACTCGAATTTCAGGAACCAGGCCTGGTGATTGATCCCGGCGCACACGTAGTCCACCTGCTCAACGCGCGCGCCGATCCACCGGGAAAGCATTGTCGCCGTGCCCTGCACGCTGTGGCACAGGCCCGTAACCTGGACCTTTGTCTGACTCTGCATCGCCCGGCAGAGCATGGCCATGGGGTTGGTGTAATTGAGCAGAATCGCCGTCGGGCAAACCTGCTCGATGTCGCGGCAGATGGCGAGCATGACCGGGATTGTGCGCAACGCGCGGAATACGCCGGAGACACTGCGCGTGTCGCCAATGTTAATATCAACCCCGAATTTCTTGGGGATCGTGATGTCATATTGCCACACGTCCACGTCGCCGGCCAGGATTGTGCAAACTACCGCGTCGGCGCCTTCGAGCGCCTGGCGGCGGTTGAGCGTGGCCTCGACCTTGGCGGGATACTTGCCCTCGCGGATGATCCGGTCCACGGCCTGCTTAATGTAGAGCAAGCGCTCGCGGTCAATATCCATGAGCGCCAGGGTGGCGTCCTTGAGCAGCGGGAAAGTGAGCAGGTCCGTAACCAGGGCGCGGGTGAACCCGAAACTGCCCGCGCCGATAAACGCAATTTTAGCCATGGTGCCTGGTCCTTTCGATATTATTTCTGTGATCCGTCATTCCCATGACCTTCCTTTGCCCCGAGGCGCTTCGCGCTCGGGGCTACGCGAAGGCGGGAAATGGGAATCCAGAATTAATTCTTGTTCTGGATTCCCGAGCCTACTCCGCCGAAGTAAGCCTTCTGGCTACGAAGGCCGGATTAGATCGGGAATGACAATCTTACGAAATGTTTAGTCTATGTTGGTTTCTTCGCGGTTTACCTTTTGTCTTCTGTAGCCGCGCCCGCCCGCCTGCAACGCTGTGCGTAGCACTGCGGGCAGGTGAGGGCGTGGATTCCTACGGCGGCCACGGCGTTCCCGCCAGAGGCGGGTCCGCCTATGGTGGAACCGCCGCGGCTACCGAACACTGAACACCGAACACCTCCCCAGTAGTCACTTGGCCAATAACCGATTGATGGAAGCCGCCGCCCGGCGGCCCTCGCCCATCGCCAGGATGACCGTGGCCGCGCCGAGCACAATGTCGCCCCCGGCATAAACGCGGTCCAA
>JACPGN010000107.1 GCA_016182435.1 Lentisphaerota bacterium
CGATGAACAGTCCCAGCCCGACTGCGACAGTCAACTCGGCCAACGCCGCCACCCAAGGGGTGCGTGGGACTGCCGTGGCGGAGCCATCAGGCAGTGGGGCGATTCGCACGAATTCAGGGGACGCGAACAGAAGCCCGATGACGCCGGCGACAATCAACGCCCCGGCAGCAATGCGAAGATTCCTTCTCATCAGTTATACATCCATCAGCCGAACGATGGAACTCACCTTCGTTTTGGCCGTCCCGTGACAAAACCGTAAGGTGAAGTGATTGGTTCGGCTTTATGATGCCCATTTAAGCGCCAGCTTTTTGTGATGAAAGGCACAATCTCTCAAATAGAGATTGATCAAATTCTGGTAGGGCATGCCAAGTTCCGTTGCCAGAGCCTTAAAATAAGTCACCGTGTTTTTGTCCAGGCAAATGGTGATCGGCTGTTTTAATCGTGCAATGTATTGGTTGCGTTCGCCCTTCATTTCCGAGAAATCATAATGGGTTCTCATGGTTTCACCTCCAATAATTCTCTGCTTCATGCTTATCCGCTTTTCTTGCACTCCGAACGAGCGCCTCACTTTCCGGGCGCGTCGCGACGGTAAGGTGCAGGCGCTGGCTCGGATTATTTATCTATCAAATTTGTCCATCCAGAATATTCATAGATGCCTCTAAGCTTGGAAAGTTCTGGAGGTGGGGGCGCCCTAAATGGTCTCGATTCGCCTGGAGCAAAGTCATGCCCATTGGGACAAACCGGGCCATTAGCAACTGTGAAAGGAGCATATGGTCGCCTATCACTTGGGCACACAGCTAATTCAGTTCCGAATGGGATGTAATTATTAGCTAACTCCTCGATTTTTATGATGCGATCCGGCTTGTGACCGTATTCAAGACAAAATGATTCAGCGGCAGCATATAAATGCCTAAGCCGATTTATACATATCGTTTTATTTCGGGATTCGTTTTGATGGCAGATATAAACCGTAACACTAAGTAGTACGATGCTTAACATGAATGCAGCGCTACTAATAATTATGACATACTTTTTCATTTGATTGTTCCGAACGGCCGCCTTGACCGAACGACGACTTCCCCCGGTACGGTCGGAGGCGTTGTTCGGCGATGCCTCTGGCTCAATGCAGGTTCAGGGGTATGTGCCTACCCAGGAACGCGAAGTGCTTGTCCAGCGAGAACAGCGAGAGATTGTTCTGGATGGCATGCTGGGCAATGATCAAGTCAGGAATGCCGACCTTGTTGATGCCGTTGCGTAGGCATGTCACCTGCATCTCGACGATTCCGCCCCAGTCAAGAGTCAGCGGGACCCACTCGATCTCGTGAAGGAGACCTACGAGTTTGCGCTCCCGACGAAATAGAAGCGGCGGCGTCAATTCCGCCAGAATGAGGTCGTTGATGACAATGAGTTCCTCTTCGATCAACCAGTCCACCGTTGTCAGATCGCCCATACCACGAAAATACGCGACCCAGACTGAGCTATCGATTAGGACTTTCATGTCCGTTTTCGGACAGCATTCAAGTCCAGGTCTATGGCCACCCGGCCCTTGAATCGCCTCAACTCCTGAAGGCGGCTCTTCCGCACGAGGTCTTGCAGGGCCGTGATGATCACAGCGGTCTTCGTCTTTTGGTTGGAAACCTTCATCGCGTCTTGCATAAGCACATCAGGCAAGTCCAGTGTCGTTCTCATCGCTCCTCCATTCATTATGCGCCATAAACGCTTGCGATGCATATAGAATATGCTTTCATGCCCGGCAATGTCCATATCTTTCTTCTCCTTAAACAACCCTGCACTCAATGCGCGGCTGGACGGCCGCCGACGGTCTTGTAATAGACCGCCTCATGGCCGGAGAGCGAACGCTGTTCAATCAGGCGCTTGATCCGGCGAATATCAACATTGCGCGGGCTGCCGCCGGTTACGATCCCGCTGCGCGCAATCGCCAGTTTAGCGCGCTCTTCACCCCAAGTCTCCAGACCTTTGTGGGCAAATAGCGCCGCCAACACCAGAACCGCGATCAGAAAAATGGCATGGCGTTGCGCGCCGACCTTGGGCGCCGCGACCGGCGCCGCCGGCCCCATACGGCAGCGGTCGCAACACAGGCAATCCAGTTCGTGGTCGGCCGTCACGCCGAACACACAGGCTTGGGGATTGACAACCGGGATGAACGGCTTCAGCAGGTGGACGCCGTTCAGCAGCGCCAAGACCGCGCCGGCCGGGCAAAGATTCCGGCACCAGAAACGATTAAAAAAGAACGACAGAGCCAAGCTGGCGGTAACGATTGCAACCACGAAGGGCGTCAGGGACTTGCTGAAAATGGTCGTAAGCGGATCATGCGAAGCCAGGGCCGGGCTGAGGCTTGTCGCAAACCAGAGGACGAGCAGAAACAGGATCACAAACTTGGTAAACCGGCCGTAGCGCCAGACCTGCTTGGAGGGATTAGTGTCCAGCGCCGGCGGGCGCACTTCGCCGATCAACTCCTGCAGCGCGCCGAACGGGCACAAGTAGCCGCAATAGATATTGCCAAAGAGAAGGATAATAACCGGCAGAATCACGATCAACAGAAAGGCTTCATTCCCGGCCGGGGCCGGAAGCTTTAGACCGAGCAGGGAAAACATGTGCGCCGAGGAGTATTGCACATTCAGCGCCACGCCCAGCACGCCGGCGGCCAGCAAGAGAAACACTCGCCGTGCCCCGCGCGTGGGCCTGACGCGTAAGACCAGGGCCATAACGGCCAAAGCGCTGAAAACCAGAAAACGCGCACTGGGCCGCTTAGCCGGCAGTTCCGCTTCTTGTTCGGCAATGTCCAGATTTAATGCCTGGCGGGCGAAGGACTGCCCCGATTTCCGCAGTATCTTGATGATGGCCGCCGAGGTCATGGTCGCGCCCGTTACGGCATCAATCCCTTCCAGCGTAGCGCGGCCGAACAGCTTTTTCCCGACCAACTTCTGAAACCAGGCGGCGAGCGCGTCTAAGTAGGCCGGTGTTTCGTTGGACTCGATGATCCGGAAACCCTCGATCCGGCCATCGGGCGAAGAGCGCACCGCCAGGGTGATCGGCCCACCGTAGCCGAGGATAGCGCCGGAGAGTTTCTCGGTGCTGAAGATATAAGCCTGATCAGCGGCGTTAGTATCCCGCAGTAAAAAAAAGTTAAGCTCTTGTCCACTTTCAAGCGGCGAACTCTGCGGCACGCGTTCAAGAGGGCCGCTCAACGCTTCGGCCGCCGAATGAAAAGAACGAATCAGGGTATCGCGTTCGCCGAAACGGAAAATGAGCGCAGCGCCCAGAGCGAAGATTGCCAAACCGAACATCGCATAGCCGGCGGCGCGGGTACGGCTCGCAAACCGATATGGCGCGGCCAAGGCTTCCCGGCGGCGCATTGGCCAAGCCGCCAGATTGACCAGCAGGAAAAGCGCGAGGATGCCCAGGGTGTAAGCATTCCCGAACACGGGCACAAGCAGCAGGCCGATCAGCAATCCGCCCCAGGCGCCGCCCAGGTGATCGCTGAGCTCGATCATGGCGCCGGCCGTGGCGGGCGGTTGACCCTCAGCGCTCCAGCGCGCGGCGACCATCGGCACAAAAACGCCCCCCAGCAATCCGGCGCAAATGAACAGCGCGCAAAAGGCGCCCTGACTGAGCTCGCCCGGCAACAACCGAATCACGAGGGCCAGCAACGCAACAAAAAGTATGCCCAGCGGCAGGAGGCCGGCAGCGATCTTACGCTTGCTCCGGGTAATGATGTTTTGGGGTAACTGCTCACGTAAAAAATCCAAAGACTTTTTACCACGGATATCACTGATTACACTAATACTGACTGCCGACGGTCCAGCCTTCGTAGCCAAGGGCTTTACTACGGCGGAGTAGGCTCGCCCTTCAACGGTCTGACCATATCCGTGCCATCCGTGTAATCCGTGGTTAGTAATTATGTTCTGAGAAATCAGACTGCCCAGAGTAAGGCCCAGCATGAAGAGCGCCGAGACCAGGCCCACATGGAGAAAGAGCGAGCCGTAGACGCTTTGGTACATGAACATGAGAACAATACTCAGGCCCATGCTTACCGCGCCCGCCGAAAACACCAGAAAATAATCGTCGAAACTCGCGGCGACCAAGACAACCCCCCGGGGTATAATCCGGAGCTCCATGCCGCCCGCGGCGGTCAGTGCGCGCCGGCGTCCCTTCGCCTGGTAGAGCCGGCGCAGCAGGCCGTACAGCAATACAGCCAGGGGCATAAGCAGGGCGCCGGACAAAGCCAGCGCGCGGACGGCGTAATTCAGCGAGAGCGTTGTGCCGGCTTCGCGCGCGGCAAAGAGCAAGCTATGCAGCAGGGCCTTGGGCTGCCGGTCGGTGTTCAGGAGCAGCGCACTCGGCGCTTTACTGACTGCGTTACTGTAGTTGGCCAGTTGATAGCTGATCCGGTCGGGGAGATACAACGAGAGCAGTCCTTCGGGCGGATAGAGGCGCTCGGCGCCCTCCAGCGCGCGGAAACGATCGCGCAGCACGGCCGGCGCAGCGCTGAGCTCGCCGCCATCGGAAGCCAACAGCCAGCTTTCTTCCCCGGGTTTGAGCGTGAGGTTTTGGAAAACGGAGCTCAGCGTATAAAACACCGAGGCGCCGGCGTTGACGAGCTCGTCGCCCATATAATTTTCGCCGGCAGTTATGCGCACACTTAGCACGCCTTCAGCCGCCAGATGTTCCTTGACCAGCAGGAAAAATTCCCGGGTGAAATAGCGGTTCAAGGCCAGGGTCCGGATGGCGGGCAGATTAAGAATGACGAGGTCATAGGAGGAGCGCTTGCTCTCGCTGAGGTAGCGCCGGATATCCCCGGTGGGAATCTCCAGGCGGTCAACTCCGGAACGCAATGTTTCCGGCAGAACGCTGAGCAAGCGCCGGGGATAATCGGGATCGGGATCCAACCAGGTGATGGTCTCGGCCTGCGGCAGATCGAGCAGGCGCTTGGCTATGGAAAAAGAGCCTGATCCGATGATCAGGAATTTCCGCGCGCGGGGATGTTGGGCCAGATGCAGGGCGATGACCTCAGAGGCGTGTTCGGCGTTGGGAATGCTGTCCAACACCGTTTGCCAGGCCATGACATTGATTTGCCCTTGATATTCGCCGTACAGGTAGCGCGCTTGGGGGGTGATGAAGTTGCCGCGATAACTCTCCTCCGGCAGGAGCCGCTGCCAGGCGCGCAAGTTACGCGCGCGCTCCAGGAAGTTGCCCAATCCGGCCAGTTGCGCCGCCAGAATTATCAGCAGCGGTAGGAGCGCGCTAATATACTGTTTCTTTGAATTAGGCCTTCGGCAACTAACAACTGTAGCCGGCCTCGCAGAGGCCGGTCCGGGGTCGGCGACCCCGGCTACAACATTGAAATTCCTATGCTTGAACGAACGGTAGAGAAACAGGGCCAGGGCCGGCAACATCGCGGCGGTGAGGCCCACATTTTCGGCGGATACGCCCAGGGCCAGTAAGAGCGTCACGCCCACGCCGCCGGCAAAGCTGCCCAGCGCTTCCAGGATATAGACTCGGGCGACCGGCAGCGGCTGCGTGGCGGATTGCCACTGGCAGGCCCGGGTGAACAACCAGCCGCAGCATAAACTGACTGGCGCATTCGCCAGCAGAGCCACGGGAATCATCTTGGCCAGCGGGAACAGCTCATAGGGCTTGACCTCCGCCAAACTGCGGGCGTTGCCGATTAGCCATTCCTGCAGCACGTAGGCCGGCAGGTATAACAGGGCCAGAAACTCAAAATGGTTGCCGACCCAATCAGTTGCTCGGCTGCGCCACCGGCCGAGGAGCGCGCCGATGGCCACCCAAAGGAGCCAGCAAGAGAAAAACAGGGCAATGCCGAGTTCGTGGCCCTCAAAGGCCGTGAGAAAGTCGCGGAAAAGCAGGGTCTGCGCCGCCAGCCCAAAAAAACCAAGGGCGAAAATGATGCCAGCGGCGGCAACCCGGCTACTCTGCATGATGCCCTTCATTCTATCCGCGCCATTTGGCCGGTTGGCGCACTGCGGCCTCGTCAAGGCGCCGCAGTTTACCCGGAAACTTCGCCCGCACAGCCCTGACAAAACCAACGGGGGCGAAGCGCCGGCCAAGCCCCCAGGCGCCGGCCAGAACCGTAACCAAAGCGCCGAGCAGCAATTTTCCGAAGGTGCGGCGGGTCAGTTCCATATTCCGTAAATCTCCGTTTGACATGTTGAGCAGCGGCCGGCGGCAAGCGTATTTTGAGTTACGGTATGCCCGACCCGCCGGATCAACAGCTTGTGGCAGGAGGGACAAAGCGTGCTCTGCGCATCTTCCACCAGCAGGTTGCCGATATAAACATAGTGCAATCCGCTGGCCAGGGCAATTTGGCGAGCGCGGTCCATGGTCGCCGCCGGGGTCGGCGGCAGATGGCGCATCTGGTAATGCGGGAAGAAACGCAGAAAATGCAACGGGGTTTCCCGGCCCATA
>JACPGN010000108.1 GCA_016182435.1 Lentisphaerota bacterium
GGGTATGTTGCCCAAAATCCAGGGCGCCCTCGACGCCCTGGCCGCCGGCGTGCGCAAGGCGCATATCGTTGACGGACACATCCCGCATTCTTTGTTGCTGGAAATATTCACTGATCAAGGCATCGGAACGGAGATTATTCAAGATGAGTAAAAGAACTGAAGTTATCACGCAGTTTGACAAGTGGGTTATTCCCACGTATGCCCGCCGTCCGATCGTATTTGTCAAAGGCAAGGGCGCCAAACTCTGGGACATTGACGGCAAGGTCTACCTGGATTTCCTGGCGGGCATCTCTGTCTTGAACGTGGGCCACAGTCATCCGGCCGTGGTGGCGGCCGTCCGCCAGCAATCCGGCGAGCTGATGCACGTCTCCAACCTTTATTACACTCCCAACCAGGGGCACCTGGCGGAGAAGCTCTCCGGCCTGGCGCTGGGCGGCAAATGTTTCTTCTGCAATTCCGGCGCCGAGGCCAACGAGACGCTGATCAAATTAGCGCGGCTCTGGGGCCATGAAAAGAATCGCTTTGAAATTATTACCATGAAAAATTCGTTTCACGGCCGGACCCTGGCGACCCTGACCGCCACCGGCCAGGAAAAGGTGCAGAAGGGTTTTGATCCGCTGCCCAGCGGTTTTACCCACGCCGGATTTAACGATCTGGCCTCGGTCAAGGAAGCCATAACGGCCCGGACCGCCGCTGTCCTCGTGGAAGCCGTCCAGGGCGAAGGCGGCGTCATTCCCGCGGATCCTGAGTTCATGCAGGGCCTGCGCGCGCTCTGCGATGAAAAGGGCTTCCTGCTGCTGTGCGACGAAGTCCAGTGCGGCCTGGGCCGGACCGGCAAATGGTTCGGCTTCCAGCATTTCAATATCGAGCCGGACGCCTTTTCCCTGGCCAAGGCGCTGGGCAGTGGTTTTCCCATCGGCGCTATTGTTACCAACGCAAAACTCGCGAACGTGCTTCAGCCCGGCAAGCACGCCAGCACTTTTGGCGGCAACCCCCTGGCCTGCGCCGCCGCCCTGGCGACCCTGCAGGTCATTGAGCAGGAAGGTCTTCTCCAGCATGCCCTGGAGATGGGAGATAAGTTCAAGCAAGGCCTGCTCGCCCTGGTGGAAAAATATCCTGAACACCTGACCGAAGTGCGCGGCTTAGGACTCATGCTCGGCCTGGTGCTGGCCACTACGGCCAAACCGCTGGAAGAGAAACTGCTCGATGCGGGATTGATCACCCTGGCCACCGCCGAACGAGTGCTGCGTTTCCTTCCGCCGCTCAACGTCAAGCCGAACGAAGTTGAGGAAGCCCTGGAGATGCTGGCCGATACCTGCGCGGAAGTGTTTGGCAATTCCGCGCCGGAATAAACTGATTGCGGATTTCGGATTTGTGAGTTCCGAATTCCTTCATCAACCATTTGCCATCAACCATTATCTTCATGGCTGCCCGCCTTAATCCGAATGTGGTTTATCTGCCGACGCGCGCCGTTCAGCGCGCGGCGCGGCTTTTCCCGACCCCATTTTTTATTTACGAGGAAAGCCGCATCCGCGCTAACTGCGCGCGGTTTCGCGACACGTTCCGGCGCTTTTTCCCCGACTTTGCCCCGCTCTTTGCCCTCAAGGCCAATACCAACCCGGAGCTCCTGCGCATTATCTTTTCCGAAGGTTTCGGCGCGGACGCCTCCAGCGAGGCGGAAGCCTGGATTACCAAGCGCCTGGGCGGCTCTGGATTCTACACCGGCAACTACACCACCACGGCCGAGTTCCGCTTCGTGCTCAAAACCGGCTGCTTCCGGCTGAACCTGGATGATATCAGCATGTTGCCGATCATCCGCAAAATCGGCGTGCCCAAGTTCCTTTCGTTCCGCGTGAACCCGGGCTTGAGCCGGGGCGGCATGAAAAGCCTGTTCCTGGCCGGGCCCGACGCCAAGTTCGGCGTCCCCTTAAGCCGCATCGTAACTGCTTACCGGCAAGCTCGCGCCCTGGGCGTGCGGCGCTTCGGCATTCATGCCATGACCGGCAGCAATGTGCTCGATGAGCGCTACTTCGAGGCCGTAGCCGCGAAACTGCTGGAAATTGCCGGCGCAGTCAAAAAGGCCATCGGCATTGATTTTGAGTGCCTCAACATCGGCGGCGGCTTTGGCGTCCCCTACCGCCCGGAACAGCCCAGCTTGGACCTCGAGCTGGTGGCCCGGGGCATTCGGCGCGCCTTCGACCGGCAGTGCGCGCGGTTCGGCCTGCGCGCGCCCCAACTCATGGCGGAGCCGGGACGTTGGATCATGGCCGATACCGGCTGGCTGGTCGGGCGTGTTCACGTCATCAAGCGCAGTTACAAAACCTTCATCGGCCTCGATGCCGGCATGAACGACCTGCCCCGCCCGGCGATCTACGATGCCTACCATCACATCACGGTCGTCGGTAACACGCGGCGCGGCCGCCAGGAAACAGTGAACGTGGTGGGACGCCTGTGCGAGAACAACGATCAATTTGCGACGGATCGGCCTCTGCCGGCTGTGGCCGTGGGCGACCTGCTGGCCATCCACAACGCCGGCGCGCACGCCTACGCCATGGGCCACAATTACAATAACCGCCTGCGCAGCGCCGAGCTGCTGGTTACGCGCACCGGCAGAATAAAGCAAATCCGCCGCGCGGAAACCATCCGCGATCTGTTCCGCACAACGGACCTTAAGGTGCGTTAAAGGATTGCCCAAAAAATCAATCATAAGGCGGCGTGCAAAATGCCCAAGCGCACCCCCATCAAGGCCGACTTTCTCAAGCGCCGCGCCCTGCTCCTGCCAAAGAAGCCCGCTATGACGATTGAGATGAGGGCAGCAAATCGCTAATTGTAGAGTGAGAATAAAGACTGTAGTATTGCCGCTGCGATGCGAAAATTGAACCACATAAACGTCCAGAACTTCAAATCCATCCGCAACCTGGATCTTGACCTGAAACCTCTTAATGTTTTTATTGGCGCTAATGGCGTTGGGAAATCCAACTTCATCGGCGTCTTCAAGTTCCTGAACCAGATTGTGGAGGCGAATCTGCAGGCGTATATTGGCGCCTGTGGCGGCGCGGAACGAATTCTATACTTCGGGCGGAAGACTTCTGAGTCGCTCTCGCTTGAACTATCCTTCGATGAGAGTGTGAACGGATACCAGTGCGTCCTAAAACCGACCGCCGAAGATTCCCTCATCCTTGATTCGGAGCAGGTGTGGTTCCATGACAAATCTCGTTATCCCCAACAACCATATAGAGAAAACATAGGTGCTGGACATCCGGAAACAAGACTTGAGCGGGCGGCTTCCTCCAGCCACGTAGCGGGATATGTTCTGTCTGATCTGAAGAGCTGGCAACTTTACCATTTTCACGACACCAGCGACAGCGCGAGGGTGAAACAGACAAGCGATATCGAGGACAACCGCATTCTGCAGCCTGACGCGCGTAATCTTTCGGCGTTTCTATATCGTCTTCAGAAGAAGCATCCGGATTATTTCGAGAATATTCAGGACGCTGTTCGCATGGTGGCGCCCTTCTTTGACAGGTTCAATCTCCAGCCGTCGCGACTGAACGAAGATAAGATACGGCTTGAATGGAAAGAGAAGGGAACGGACACGTATTTCAACGGATCTTCCATCTCTGACGGCACCCTTCGGTTTATCTGCCTGGCAACACTTCTTCTCCAACCCACGCTTCCCTCCGCCATTCTGTTGGATGAGCCCGAATTGGGGTTGCATCCTTACGCTATAACCGTCTTAGCGGGCATGTTGAAACAGGCGGCAACCAAGACTCAGGTCATGGTGGCAACTCAGTCCGTCACGCTGGTTAACCAGTTTGAGATCGCCGATATCATTGTCGTGGAACGGCAAGATGGCCAAAACGTCTTTCGGCATCTCAAGACGGAAGATATGGCCAAATGGCTTGACGACTATGGTTTGGGCGATCTATGGGAGAAAAACGTTCTGGGAGGTCGCCCGTGAAAACGGTTCATATCCTGGTTGAGGGGCCGACGGAAGAGGGATTCATAAGACACGTACTACAGCCGCATCTTTCTCAACATGACTGGGTGAATCGTTTGGAACGTGCTTGAGGTAGCGGCTTCACAGGATTCAGCGTTCTATCAGGAAACACCCTGTCGGGGATAGTTCTGCTTGGTCTTTCCTTCACCATGCTTATTGCCGGTCTCCGGCGCAAGCCCGAGCAGAATGGCGGGGTCTCCGTGTCCTTCAACGGGATCCCATCTCTAAGCGAACGCGCGGCACGAAGCGCCAAACTCAAGCTGCGTTCCGTTGGTAACCTTGAAGCATTGAGTTCCTCTTCGAGGGCGCCAACGCGGCCTTGACCGGCGTTCACGTTCCCCACGCTCTACGCTTTACGCTTCACGGTTCCAAGGCCCCGGCCAGGCGGAAGAAATTGAGCAGGATTCTCCGGCCGGCCAGATAGGGTTTCTGCCAGCATTCGGCGTGGAATTGCAAGCCGTAGAGCGGCCGAAGCCCATGCCGGATCATTTCATAGGCGCACTCGGCGCTCCGCGCCAGATGGATAAAGCCCCGCGGCAGTTTCTTGATTTCGCACCAGTGGTCGGCCCGGACCCGGATGCGCCGAGGCAATCCCGCCAGGATCGGGTCCGGGTGCAGCAGGTCTACTGCCACAAAGGCGTCCGCGTAGTAATAACCGGGATGACCGTAAATGGCGCCGGTATCCAGCTCGCCCGGCCTTAGCCGGCGCATGGGTTCGTCCGGCAAGCGCCGGACTTTGCGCAGTTCGCGATTAAATGAGTGGCCAATTAACTGGTGGCCCTGGCAGACGGCCAGGAGCGGTATGGCGGTGGTGCGCAACAGGTCGTTCAGTCCGTATAAATCCCCCACGCGCACGCTCGGCCAGGGATCCGGCGAGCCAGTGATAAAAATGGCCTTGGGCTGCGCAGCGTTTACCGTGCCGGGGTTGGCATCGGCATAATGCATTGTTCGAACCGGGCAAGCCGTTAACTCTTCCAGCCGCCGTTTAAGCTCAGCGGCCCCATTCTGCCGCTCATATTCCCGGCGGTTCAACATGCTGATCATCAAAATCATCATGGCGTAATGCGTCAGTTATTGGGGACTGATTGCCTGCCCGCAGTGCTGCGCACAGCGCTGCAGGCGGGTCATTCCCGACCTGATCGGGAATCCAGAATCAGAGTAAAATAAAACAATATCTGGATTCCCATTTTCATGGGAATGACAGAGGGGGCTTGGTTCCCGCTGGAGTTTATCCCGTGCTTTGACACGGGGCGGGAATGACAGCATTGAAGATTACAACATACCCCAATAACTGACCGGTTACTCATGGCGTAATGCTCACCGTGACGTGATCATAAACAAGGTCGGCATCGAGAATGCCGTTCCGGGCGTCAACGCCGAAGTAGAAATCATAGACGCCCGGGAACGGCGTCCAGTTATCTATGATGGTGAAATTCCTCAGATCAAAGAGCGTTCCCTGGTAGATCGGTCTGATATGGGAGATATCCGGTGCGTTCTGCCATTGACCTAAGCTGTTAAGAAAGTAAATATCCGCGCCGGCCAGGGCTACTACCCACCAGTCGGCCTGATCGGCCGTGCCGGTTCCCGCCCCATAACTGAGCGCTATGCTGACTTCTTCGCCCACCGGGAGGGTCAGGTCTGCGCTCATCATGCCATTCGCCAATACAACCGGACCGCTGAGCGCAAAACCGGCATCCCCGGCGCTGAAATCACTTTTAGCGGTGGAATTGGTGGCCCTGACTAAGTAATAATACATGGTGTTCACAACAACATTAGAATCCGTGTAATTAGTGGCACTCAGCCCTTCGGCCATGAGCGTGGCCGAGACGAAGGTGTTGGTTGTATTGCGCCAGACTTCATAACCCGTGGCCGTGGCAACTGCCTCCCAGCTTATTCTGACCCTGTCCGTATAGTTGCCATCGCTGGCAGCCACGCCGGTAGGCGCCCGCACGACGCCCACGGTAAATAAAAATTCCCAACGTCCGGAGGATTCCTGATAAACAACAAAATCGGCCGAGCCGTTGCCGTCATAGTCGCCACCCAGTGCCTGATAGCCGGGGCCGCCCAATAAAGCAGGATAAGAGATAGTCGTATAACCAGAATCTGAAGCGCTAATTTGCCAATTGCCAGTTAACTCCTGGTAAACGGCCAGATCGTCTCGGCGATCCCCATCAAAATCTGCTGCTACCGCCGCCCAGCCCGGCCCGCCGAGAAGACTAGACAACTCCAGCATATAATATCCTGCACTGGAAAGCCGAACCTCCCAACTACTACTGGCGGAATCATAGGTCGTTGGATCGGCCAGACCGTCGCCATCAAAATCGGGTGCCAGCGCTGCCCAACCCAGACCGCCTAAAAAATTAACCCAACTAATGGTAGCGTATCCCGATCCAGACAACTTGATATTCCAATCGGCTCTGGCAGCATCATAAGTCATTGGGTCGGCTTTGCGGTCCCCGTCATAATCTCCCAGTATTGCTGTCAAGTTAGTATCACCGAAACCGGTCATCCAGGTTACGACCGCACCTTGAGCTGCGGAAGCCAGCACCTTCCAGGTTCCCGTGGCCGGCTGATATATCGTCGGATCGGCGTAGCCATCGCCATCATAGTCGCCTATCACAGCGGTCCACCCCGGGCCGCCAAAATCCAGCAAAGTTGTTCCTGTGGCTGAAACTTTCGCAGCGCTTGCGGCAATAATGCCAATTCCCGCCACAAGTAACGCCAGCCACTTATTCACCGAATGATTGGTAATTTTCATTGCTATGCCCTCTTGTTGAGCGCCTACATTCTTTTGTGTCCCTTATACCCTCTTATAGCGTGCCGCCCACCTGCACGAGCCAATAGCCAGGAATACATATTATTCTTAGCTTTAGTGTATAAGATACCAGCATCGTTTTAAAAAAGCAAGTATTCATTAGCGGGCCCTGTAATGTCTAGCCTATTATGACGGCTTGTCCGGCGGCAACAGCAGTTCGATTTGGGCAACCAATGGGGGAAGATCGTCTTGAACGGTTTCCCAGAGCACGTCGAGGTTAATGTCAAAATAGGCATGGACGAGACGATGACGCATGCCGATGATGTCGGCCCAGGGAACGGCCGGCAATTCATCTCGTGTTGTCTCGGCAGTCTGGTAGGCGGCTTCTCCAATGATCTCGATGTCTTTGACCAGCGACAACACCAGCATCCGGTTGCGGTCGAGATCGCTGCGTGTTCGCTCCTTGGCGAACGAGATGGCTTCACGTGCAGCTTCCAACATGTGCCGTAAGCGAATTTCATCATCCTTGCGCATATTGGACCTCCGCCTCGTCAAGCACGTCTTGACGGAAATAGCGGCTCAAATCCTCGGGTGTGCGCAGGTCTGCCTTCCAGCCGCCCAGCAGGGCAGACAGTTCCCGTTCCATGCGCGCCATCCCCAGAAGGCCGGGTGTGCGACCGGACTCGAACTCAACAAGAACGTCAATATCGCTCTCCGGCCCAAAATCGGAGCGCAGCGCGGAACCGAAAATAGCCAGGCGTCGGATCCCCCGCTCACGGCAAAAGGCCGCAATGCCATCCTTAGGAATAGATATCTGCTGATTCATTCTCGCACCTCCATGGCTTTCAAACTACTAATAGATTATCGCAGCAAACCGGGCCGCGTCAAAGATTTTTCGCCGTCGGCGAACAAGCCTTCGGTCAGAATTGGATCGTGGTCCGCGCAGATTAGCGTGAGCTGTGGGCCAGGCGGAACTTATTCAGGAGCGGGCCTGGCGCACTGTGCGTTTGACCGGCATGCGGCCGGAGGCAGGGAAAAGCGCGCGCTTCCCGCCGGAGGCGCCTCCGCTTTGGCTGGAAAGCTCGAACAACTGGTCGCGCAAGTCAGCCGCGCGCTCAAACTCCAGCGCGTCGGCCGCTTCCAGCATCTCGCGCTCAATCTCCTGGATGGCCTCATGGAGATCAAACTCCTCATCGGCCGCGCTTAAAACCCGGCGCTCCATTGCTTTGCTTTCCTGACGCTGTACCAGGCTTTCCTGGATACTCTTTTGAATGCCGCGGGGGGTGATGCCATGTTGCCGGTTGTAAGCCGCCTGCCGCTCGCGCCGCTCCTTCATGATTGAGAGCGCGCCGCGCATGGAGTCGGTCATCTGATCGGCATACAGGATCACGCGGCCGGCCTTATGCCGCGCGGCGCGGCCGGCGGTCTGGATCAGCGCCGTTTCCGAGCGCAGGAAACCTTCCTTGTCCGCGTCCAGAATGGCCACCAGCGACACTTCCGGCAGGTCCAGCCCCTCGCGCAGGAGATTGACACCTACCAGGCAGTCCACCTCGCCCTTGCGCAGGCTGCGCAGGACTTCTACGCGCTCAATGGCATCAATATCCGAATGCAGATAGGTCACCCGCAAACCGGTCTCGCGCAGATAGGCGCTCAGGTCCTCGGCGGTCTTCTTGCTCAGGGTCGTCACCAGCACTCGCTCGCGGCGCTTGGCCCGCGCGCGGACTTCCTCGATCAGGTTGTCAACCTGGCCTTGCAAGGGGCGCACCGCGACTTCCGGGTCGAGCAGCCCGGTGGGCCGGATGATCTGCGGCACGGTGCGGGGCGCGACCTCGCGCTCATAGGGACCCGGCGTGGCCGACATGCAGATGATCGGCCCGGCGCGGTCGAGAAACTCCTGGAAATTGAGCGGGCGGTTGTCCCGCGCCGAGGGCAGGCGGAAGCCGTGTTCGATGAGCACGTTCTTGCGCGCCTGGTCGCCATTGAACATCCCGCGCAGTTGCGGCAAGGTGACATGGGACTCGTCCAGGACGGTCAGAAACTCACCGGGAAAATAATCCAGCAGGGTGGCCGGCGGCTCGCCCGCGCGCCGGCCGCTCAAGTGCCGGGAATAATTTTCTATTCCCGCGCAATAGCCCATTTCGCGCAGCATTTCCAGATCATAGAGCGTGCGCTGTTGCAGGCGCTGGGCCTCCAGGAGTTTCTCCTTGGCCTCGAACCAGGCCACGCGCTCTTCCAGCTCGGCCTGTATGCGCCCCAAGGCGCTCTCGATGCGGTCGGCGTTCATCACAAAATGCTTGGCCGGCGAAATGGTCTGCGTCGTGAGTTCGCCCTGGGTGGCGCCGGTCAGTACATCCATCTGCTCCAGACTCTCCAGTTCATCGCCGCGGAACTGAACGCGCACGCCGCCCTGGGAATAGGATGGAAAAATATCCAGGGTATCGCCCCGCACCCGGAAGGCGCCCGGCTGCGGTTCGTAATCGTTGCGGGTGTACTGAATCTCGACCAGCCTGCGCAGCAGGTCATCGCGCTCCAGGCGCTGGCCTTTTTGAAGGGTTACCGCCATGGCGCGGTAATCTTCGGGCGAGCCTAATCCATAAATGCAGGAGACCGAAGCCACGATGATCACGTCCGCGCGGTTCATCAGCGCATTGGTGGCCGCGAGCCGCAAGCGCTCGATATCCTCGTTGATGGCGACGTCCTTCTCGATATAGGTGTCCGTTTGCGGAATATAAGCCTCCGGCTGATAGTAATCGTAGTAGCTGATAAAATACTCCACGGCGTTGCCGGGGAAATAGGTCTTCAGCTCCTGGTAGAGCTGGGCTGCCAGGGTCTTGTTGTGGGAGACGATCAGGGTGGGCTTGCCCCAGCGTTCAATCACGTTGGCGATCGTGAAGGTCTTGCCCGAGCCGGTTACGCCTTCCAGCGTTTGGAACCGCTGCCCGGCACTCAGTCCCCGGCCAAGCTCGGCAATCGCCGGGGGCTGATCGCCCGCCGGCTGATATGGCGCCTTCAATGAAAACAGCGCGGCCATGGTAAGAAGAGGTCAGAGATCAGAAGTCAGCAAACTGTTCTTTGTTCCTGGTTACTCGTTTTTCGATTTACGCTATACGTGTATTTCGGTCCTCTGGCTTACGATCTCCGACTTCCTGCCTCTGACCGCTGACCTCTGACTTCTGACCTCTGATTTATTTCAACTCCAGCATTCGGGTCAGGGCCTGGCGGGCGTTGGCGCGTAGCAGGCTCGCTTCTGTAGTCATTTTCATGTTGCGGCAGACCGACTGCCGCAGCGGCACAATCGTCAGCCGCGCGCGATGCCGGCGCGCCAGGCGGTCCACCAGGTGCCATTCCGTGCCGATCACGATGGTGGTGCCATCGGGCGCGGCCTCGACGTAGCGGATAATCTGGGAAGTGGAGCCGTGGGCATCCGCCAGGCGGGTGGCCGCCACCGGCGTTTCGGGATGCACAATGATTTTCGCGCCGGGATACTTCGCTCGAGCCGCGATCACTTCATCGGCCTTAAAGGTATGTACGACGCAAAACCCCTTCCAGGCCAGCAAGCGCGCCCGGGCGATCCCTTCCACGCCTACGCCGCCCCAGGGCTTGCCCGGATCATAAACCGCCACTTCTTCATCGCGCAATCCCATATCATAAGCCGTGTTCACGCCCAGGTGCTCATCGGGAATGAACAGAACCCGCTTGCCCTGGTTGAACACCCATTGAATTACCTTGGCCGCGTTGCTTGAGGTGCAGGTGAGGCCGCCCTTTTCTCCGCAAAAGGACTTGACCGCCGCGGAACTGTTGACATAGACCACCGGCAGCCAACCGGTCTGCGCCGAGCGCTCGCGCGCCGGCAGACTCTCCGCGGCCGCCTGCAGGTCCTTCCAGACCTGTTCGACCTCGCGCAGGGGCGCCATGTCCGCCATGGGGCAGCCCGCCTGGATGACCGGCATGTAGACCGTCTGCCGCGGCGCGCTCAGAATCGAGGCTGATTCCGCCATGAAATGCACGCCGCAGAAGACTATGCGCTCGGCCTCCTGCGCGGCTGCGGCGCGGCGCGACAATTCCAGCGAATCGCCGGCCACATCGGCATGAGCCAGCACTTCATCCTGCTGGTAGTAGTGCCCCGGGATAAAAAGTTTCCGGCCCCATTGCCGGCGAATGGCTTCAATCGTCTCAGTGGCGTTCATGGTCATTGTTTTTAGTCTTAGCTGTGGCGCAAATCTAACACAAATCTGTTTGGCCTTCCATAAAACAGATTCATCGGTGTTTTAAGCGGGTGCTGAAAGGGGGCGGACGACCAACCCGAAAATATTCTTCACGGCCAAAGGAAAGCACGGTAAGGATCACTTTAACACTTAAGCAATTGCGCAAGTGTTAAAGCATTACGGTGAAGTGAGGAAGTAAGGACCGGCGCGTAGGTAGGAAGAGGCGGAGGACAGGAAGGACCATCCGGCGCTGCCGGACAGCACGGCCGGATCGGCGATACCATCGCCATCAAAATCACCCGCTATCGGGTCGCCGGCGCCGGAGGTGAAGCGCTTCGGCGCATAGCCATTGCCCGACATCAGCGCCGTCCACTCCCCGGTTACTTGATTGAACAGCATCGGGTCGGCTTTGCCATCGCCATCATAATCTCCGACGACCGGCGTATAGCCCGATCCGCCAAAGACCGCCGAGACCACGCCGTAGCCTTGAACGGAGAGCAGGACCTGCCAATCCCCCGTCGCTTCAGCATATACCGCCGGGTCCACTTTGCCGTCACCATCATAGTCCCCGGCCACCGGCGCATAGCCGCTGCCGCCAAATACCGCACTGGCCATCCCTCCATTTCCGTCTTCCGCATACGACAGCAGGACGGACCAGCACCCACTCCCTTCCTCATACAATCCCGGGTCCGCCAGACTATCCCCATCGTAATCACCAACTATGCCCCTTGTCTTACGTTCCCCGCCAAAATTGAAGCCGACCGTCTGATAATCCAGCTCTGATAGCATGATAGACCACGTAGAACCTTGCCGGTCATGAATCGCCGGATCCGTCTTGCCATCACCATCGTAATCCCCGGCCACGGTTTCATATCCCGGTCCGCCGAAGATAAATCGCACCAATTCTCCGGACGCCGAGAGCCGGACCGCCCATTCGCCGCTGGGCTCATCATAACTCGTGATGTCCGATACCTCATCCCCATCATAATCGCTTACTACCGCACGCCGCCTACTATCGCCACCACCATCGTTAGGATGAATCCGCACGTTAATCGGGCCATCCCGCATGGCATAGGCGCCATCCGGGTCGGACAAGCCCGTTGACGACGCCAGCCGGACATTGACAAACACATAGTAGTCGCCCGTGAGCCCCTCCGGAATGGTCACATCCTCATTGTGCGCCCGCCCGGGGTACCTGATCGTCGTCTGACTGCCCGCCGGCAGATTCAGGGCCTCGATCTTGGTCCCGATCGCCAGATCATCTTCGTCCCCAAACGTCTGATTGACCGACAAGTAGAAGGTAATCTCCAGTTGGGCATCAGGCGCGACAAGATCGTCAGGCCCCTCATTAACCAGATCGAACGAGATCATGGCCGGATGATCCCCCGCCCACAGATTCACCGGCACGAACTTGAGGTCGGAAACTTCCAGGTCGGCTTCGTCCTGGCCGACCGGCGGATCATCATTATCCACAATCGTCACCGTCGCCGAACTGGGCGAACCCAGGTCTGCGCCCGTGGCATTGCTCAGCGTTACCGTGAAGGTTTCGTCGTTTTCATCAAGACTGTCATCGGTAATGGAAATGGTGATGGTCCTGCTCAAACTGTCCCCAGCCGACCAGGACAAGGTCCCGGACTGGGACACATAATCTGAGTCTGCTGATGACGTGCCATCAGCCGTGGCATAATCTACAGATGCCGGTCCGAAACGGCCCCCTGTCCTGGTCACTGTCAGAGTCGCTATCCCAGCGCCCTCATTCACGTTGTAAGATGATGCGTCAAATTGCACGGTGCCCGGATCAGTAGTGAACTCGTAGGCGCCCATGTCCACCACGTCACCAACGATGCGCGGCAAGCCATCCAGATCAACCGCGGTTATCATCCAAGACTGGTTTGCGCCCGCGTTGATGCAGGGAGATGTTGGCCGGAGGCGGTAGTTACCCGGCACAAGATTGCTACCGTAGCCCGTGCCAGTGGACACAAACTGCGGCTCATTGGTAATGTTGCCCGCACCGGCAATGTTCGTGCCAATACAACTATACGAAATAGGGCCAATAACATCTTCGCCCTGATTGTAATACGCAATGCAGTTCCACACCGTGCCGCCCAGGACATACACGCCGCCGCCAACGCCAATACTATTGTCGGTGTAGACCGTGTTCCTGCTGACCGTGCAATTCTCCAACGTACCACCTGCGACATAAGCGCCGCCACCCATATCGGTGGCCTCGTTACCACTGATCATACAATTCACAACCGTGCCGGCGACGATACTTATACCGCCGCCAAAACTACTGGCATAGTTCCCGTTGAGCGTGCAATTCTCCATCGTGCCGCCCCATAGAAACGCACCGCCGCCATCCCAGGAGGCTATGTTTCCAGTGAGCATGCTATTGCGCACCGTGCCACCACAGAGAACATACACGCCACCGCCACAGTCATAGTAGTTAAATGTCCAATCGGAGCCATAAGACGTATTGCTACTGATCGTACAATTTTCAACCGTGCTATTCTGGATCAATGCCCCGCCGCCGTTACGGTAGGCTATGTTTTCACTGATTGTGCAGTATTTCATCAAACTACCCTGCCCAACACCCGCGCCACCACCATTCAAGGTGACCGAGTTCCTGCTGATCGTGCAGTTCTCCACTAGACTGGACATGACAAGCATGCCGCCACCATAATAGTAGGTCGAGTTCCCACTGATCGTGCAGTTCTGCACAGTACAAGCCCAGAGATCAACGCCGCCACCCCCAATGCCAGCCGAATTCTCGCTGATCGTACAGTCCACCACTGTGCTGTTATAGGCAAACACACCACCGCCATAGTAGTAGGTCGAGTTCCCACTGATCGTGCAGTTCTGCAGATTGCCGTCTACAGCATTCACGCCGCCACCGCCCCAGATGGCCCAATTTCCGCTGATCGTGCAGTTTTGCAAGGTACCACCATAGACATTAACACCGCCGCCGTAACCATCGGAGGAATAACCATTCATCATAGAACCACCCGTTACTGTGAACCCATCCAGCACAGCATTTGCAGACAGGTAGGCGCAACGGGTCACCCCGCCGCCGTTGATCGTTGTGGATTGGGCGCCATTGACGCTGCGGACGATAATGCCTGGGGAAATCGTAATTGGGCTGTAGGTGCCGTCGGCAACCAGGATGGTATCGCCACTGGTCGCCACATTGATGCCAGCCTGGATGGTCTGCTTGGCGAGCGTCAAGCTCGCGCCGTTGTTGGCATCGTTGCCGGAGGGACTGACATAATACGTCGCCGCCGACGCTGGAAGAGTTGCCACAAACAACAGTACCTGACACATCAAGAACGGTAATAGAAAACAAGATGCCACAGGCATCCGCCTGCAGTGGAAATGGCCAAGGTAGGAGCGCCACACCGCCTGCCCGCAATGCTGCGCATAGCGCTGTAGGCGGGCTGGCGCGAAGCAATCGCCTCGGCGGGGCGAGGCTCCTACGTAACCTGGCTCGCCACCCCGCGCGGCGCGGGATTCCGCCTTATGCGGATCCGCCTCCGGCGGAAAACGCGCCTGCCACGCTCTTGGCGTGGCCACGAGTGGGTTGCGGGCATAGCCCCGCATTGGGGGGATAGGCAGAGGGCTAAAAAAATAACGAGCTATCCCTCTCAGGCACCCGCTTGGAGAATTTATTCTCCATTTCCCACTGGGGAACTTAATCATAATCACCCCCTGCGTGCCTTATAAAGTGATAGCTCGTTAGATCTAACTACTTCTTACTACATGGTCTAAAGGGTCTGTTTACCGAATAAAATCCGGCCTCAACGAGGCCGGCTACAGAATGCAAAAGAGACATTTTTTGGCATGGTTCAAAACCCCGATGTTTCAGGTAACAACTCTCGCATGGATAATGGAGGGCGGACCTCCGTGTCCGCCGCGGCGATGACGGAGCATCGCCCTCCATGTCGCATGCAGCCCGATACCTTGAATTGAACCATGCTCATTTTTTCGCTGTAGCCGGGGGCGATGACCCCGGTTTTTTTTGTAATCCAGATTCGGGCATCACGCCCCCAACAGTCACTTTTTCACAGTTGGGCCGATTTCCCGCTGGTTATTGGCTTTCACGTATAAAACAGAGCAAGTTTCATTCCAACTTCCTCAACAAGGGTAATAATAGTCTGGGACCCCTCAAAAACCTAAGAAATAACAGTGTTCGGTATTATTTGGTATTCCGTGACAGCCTTGATTTTCTCATATTTGATAAAATAAGGTGCGTTTCCGCGAAGTCCGACCTACGCCAGGACTTGGCAGGTGCTGGCAACTGGACAGACGCTCTGACAACCCCTCACCCTCCCCTCTTCCACCAGGCTCCGCCGGAGCGCTCCGCCCAGGCGAGAGGGAGAGGGTATATTATTTCGGTAACTACTCACCACGGATTACACGGATATCACTGATTTTCATGTTTCCGTATTCGTGACATCAGTGCCATCCGTGGTTCCGCCTGTGCGGATCCGCCAGGGCGGAAAAAAGATCCGTCTGGTATGCGTTGGTGCGCCTGCCTGAGCAGTTACTTATTTCGGACACTACTGAAAGAACGACTGAAAACAGATTGATGCTTTGAAAAACGCCGGTATGATCATGAGCCTTGAAGCAATTTACGTGAAGAGGATCATAATGCCGGAATTGCCTGAAGTCGAAACCGTGGTGCGCGAGTTGCGCCAGCGCGGCCTGGTTGGCCGGGTCATCAGGCAAGCGCGCGCCTTCTGGCGGCCTATGATTGCGCCGCTCGCGCCCGGCGCTTTTGCGGCGCAACTCAAAGGCCGGCGCATCCTGGCTCTCGGCCGGCGCGGGAAGTATATCGTGCTCACGCTTTC
>JACPGN010000109.1 GCA_016182435.1 Lentisphaerota bacterium
CGACGTTATGTTGGCCACCCGCAACGGCATGAGCCTGCGCTTCAGCGAAACCGAGCTGCGCGACCAGGGCCGGGCCACCCGGGGCGTCCGCGGCATCCGGCTGGAGAAAAACGACAAGCTGGAAAGCCTGGAAATCGTGGATCTCAAAGCCACTTTCTTTGTCTGCACCGAGCGCGGCTATGGCAAGCGGACGAGCTTTGAGGAATACCGCGGCCAGCACCGCGGGGGAAAGGGCATTTACACGATCCGCGCTTCGGAGCGCAACGGCCTGGTAGTCGGCGCGCATGCCGTCATGGAGAATGACGCCCTCATGCTGATCACGGCCAAGGGCAAAATGATCCGCATGAAAGTGAGCGATATCCGCGTCATTAGCCGGGTCACCCAGGGAGTCCGGCTGATTGCCCTGGATACGGGCGATCAACTGGTCTCGGCCACAACCGTGGAGCCGGAGAATGGCGAACCTGAAGTTACGCCGGCGCCGGAAAAATCCGGCGCTCAACCAACCGCCGCGCCCGGTCCCGCTCCCGCTTCAGGCAAGGGCTGAGCATGACCAATGCGCCTTCTCGCCCACGACCTTGATGACTTCCCTGCCCGCCTGAGCGCTATTGTCCACATCGCTTTTGACACATCAACCCCGGTTGGGCATTCTATCCCGCGAAACACGCAGGGGCAGGCCTGTATTGCAATCGCTCCCGGCCTTTGCCAGCCGATGTTGATGGCACGGAGGGAAGCCGTGGACCTTACCGATCCATGTGCGGCGGGGCCGCAGGACGAATTGATCTGTCTTCCAGGTCTTCCAGGGTCATCTCCTGGAACGTCGCCGAGCGCGGGTTTTTTCGTTCACTCCCATTCCAACAACGCTGACATCAAGCCGTTGCGGCACGGATAACGCCACCATTCGGGGGCGCTCTCCGCCGGCAGCTCGTTTAGCGCCGTCAATTCGCGAGCCAGCAACGCGGCGGCCTGGTCGCGATACCGTGCTTCGCCGGTCGCCCGGCGCAAGGCCAGCATGAGACGCACAAAGCCGGCGCCGGCATCGTAGGTCCACTGGCCGGTCGTGGTGCGCGCGCCTCGCAAGCCGGCCGCGGCTTCCATGATGTGCCCGGCCATCTGGCGCGCGCGCGACAGAATGTGCGCATCTCCGGTCAGTTCGGCGGCCCGCGCGATGTGGAATGGAATGAAGCTGCCCGAGCCGTAACTCCAGGGGCCGGCCGCATACAGCCCGTCGCCGGCGAAAACGGAAACGACCTCCAGGCGCGGATCGCGCCGGATGGCTTCCTCTTTTTGCGCCGCGGTGGGAAAGGCGTAATAGATGACGTCGCTCGCCACCTCTCCGGTGGTGACGCGCAACCACTGGGGAAAGTGACGTTGTTGCGCGTCATACCCGAAACGCGCCAAACCGGCCGCGAGCCGTTGCCCCATCTGTTGGAGCTGCCGGCCCAGACCGGCCGCGGCGGCTTCCGTTCGTTGGCGGAGCAATTGGGCGGCTTCCAAATAGACGAGGGCGGTCCATGAATCGTGGGCATTGCAAAAGGGACGCGGGGGCTGGCAGGTATCGTTTGGATCGTCGCTGCCGAACCAATGCGGGACAAGGCCCGTGTCCGGATGTTGGACGGCCCGCCATTTATCGGCCATGGCCTGCGCCCACGCGAGGCTTTGCTCCTGGCGCGTCTGGAGCCAATGGAAGACCCACCAATGAATCAAAAAAGCGCCAGTTTGCGCAAACGCCACATGGCGGGAATTGAAATCCATGAACGGGCGGCGCCCCGCATCGTCCGTCCCATAGAAACAGAAGCGATTGTAATCCAGCGTTTCCGGCCGCGTCACCAACCCGTAATACGCCGCGCGAAACATGCGATCCATTTGCGGCGCGGCGTGATGCCAGAGCGTTTCCAGCGGCAGATTCCAGCCCGGCTTGAATTTCGGCATGGTGTAAGCGCCCGTGCCGGCGGGTCCCAGACGCACGACGTCGAATTGCGCCTCCTGCCCGAGATAGCCGAGTCCGGAACGCGGGTCGAACCCATACACGGCGAAGTCCGCCGCCATGGCGTCCACGCGTTGCCGCCAGCGTGGGTCGCCCGTTCGAGCCGACAGACGCTCCATCCAGGACCAAGCCTCCAAATCGAGACGGGTCGGGTTCAAGTCGAGCGGTTGTTCGGGGACGGGATAGAGCTCGTAATGGCCGCTGGCGCGCAGGGCAACCGATGTCCAACTCGGTCCCGTGTGGGACGTCACGGTGAGAAACCGTGTGCCGGTGGGCGAGCCGGCCAGCGTGGCGCTCTGTTTCTCCCACAACAGATCCGCCGCGCGGCGGGCGAAATCGAGATTGTCGTTCATGCCCCACACTATCGTTAGTTGGCGTTGAATTTTCGAGTCAACGCTTTAGGCGGGCGAACACACGGGCTAAGCGCGGTTAAGCGCAAGCGGGGAAGGAGCCGCCTATCACGAACCACTGGTTTCTTTCTCGTCCCGGATGATTTCGCGCATGATCGTGTGATAGCCTTTGCCCTTGGCCATCTCGTCTTTAAGCTCCCGCATCACCGTGGCCGTGCCCTTGTGCGGACCGGCGGTCACGGTCAGGATGGTGTCGCCCACCTGGATGCGGTCGCCGGGCTTGAGGCGGCCGACTTTAATCGCCTGGCCATTCACCAGCGTGCCGTTGCGCGAATTGAAATCGCGGATAAAATAGGCCTCGTCCCAGTAAGAAATTCCGCAGTGCAGGCGGGAAGCCAGTTTGTCGGGAATTTGCAGGTCGGCGTCCGCCCCGCGGCCAATGGTAATGGCCTTCTGGCTCAGCTTAAACTCCTTCTCTTTGCCATCCGCTAACACATAGCGCAGGATCATTGTTGCTTCCTCCACTTAAGATTTCGGCAACATCTTAAAGTAATCAATTGTCTGCCGCAAGCCAACTTCTAAGGGCACCTCCGGCTCCCAGCGCAACAGGGAACGCGCCTGGCTAATATCCGGCTGGCGGGTTTTGGGATCATCCACCGGCAGAGGATGAAATTCGATTCTGGCGGCGCTACCGGTCAGCTCCAGGATTTTGCGGGCGCATTCCATAATAGTCATCTCGCGAGGATTGCCGAGATTGATCGGCTCGTGCGCTGAGCTCAGCGCCAGGGCATAAATCCCGCGGATCAGGTCGGACACATAACAGAAACTGCGGGTCTGGCGGCCGTCGCCAAATACGGTAAGCGGCTGATTTAGCAGCGCCTGGCGGATAAAAGCCGGCACCGCGCGTCCGTCGTTTGGCCGCATGCGCGGTCCGTAGGTGTTGAAGATCCGCGCAATGCGGGTGCTGACAGCGTGAGTGCGGTGGTAGGCCATGGTTAAGGCCTCGGCAAAGCGCTTGGCCTCGTCATAAACGCCGCGTGGCCCGATAGGATTGACGTTGCCCCAATACGATTCGCGCTGGGGATGCACCAGGGGATCGCCATAAATTTCCGAGGTCGAAGCCAGCAGGAATACGGCCTGTTTGGCTTTGGCTAACCCAAGGGCATTGTGTGTGCCCAAGGCGCCAACCTTGAGCGTCTGGATGGGCAGTTTCAGGTAATCCACTGGACTGGCCGGCGAGGCAAAATGGAAAACGAAATGCACTGGCCCAACGATCTCAATATGCTTAGTCACATCATGCTGAATAAAGGTGAAGGCGGACTGCTTCCGCAGTTGGCTGATGTTGGCTAAGTTACCCGTAATGAGATTATCCAGACAGATCACGCGCTGCCCCTGGCAGATGAGATAATCGCAGAGATGCGATCCCAGAAAGCCGGCCCCGCCGGTGACGACCGCCATATTTTGTTCTTTGACTGGCGCCATGCTCAGTTCCATTTATCAGTTCAACATTCGCACGGTCCCGGAGCCTTTTTCAATCCGGCCGATCAGCGAGGGAGCTTCTCCGGCTGCGCGCAAGAGAGCCAAAGCCCTGACCTGCTCAGCGGCGCGCACAATAATCACCAGGCCAATGCCCATATTGAAGACCCGGTACATCTCGTCGCGCGGCACGCTGGCGCGTTCCCGCAGAAAGCGGAAGAGCGGTGGCACCGGCCAGGCCAAGCGGTCAAAGACGGCATCCACCGCTTTCGGCAGAATACGGGGCACATTGTCATAAAACCCGCCGCCGGTGATATGCGCCATGCCGCGGATTGTCACCCGGGTCATCAGCCGTTGAACGGCTTTCAGGTAGCTCTTGTGCACGGCCAGGAGCGCCGCGCCTACCCGCTGAGCGGTGCCCGGCAGAATATCGCTGATCTTGAGATGCTCCTGGTTAAAAATTATTTTGCGGGCCAGCGAAAACCCGTTGGTGTGTAACCCGGAGGATTTAAGACCAATCAGCGCATCGCCGGGCCTGACAGTCTCGCCTGTGATGATCGCCTTGGCGTTCGCCACGCCGACAATTGCGCCCACCAGATCATATTCGCCCTTGGGATAAAGCCCCGGCATTTCCGCGGTCTCCCCGCCCAAGAGCGCGCACTCATTGGCGCGGCATGCCCGGCATAAGCCCTTCATCACCGCCTTGAAGATGGCGCTCTCGAACTCCCCCGCGGCGAAATAGTCCAGGAAAAATAACGGCCGGGCGCCATGCACCAGAATGTCGTTGACGCAATGATTGACCAGGTCCTGGCCGACCGTATCGTGCCGGCCGGCCAGCATGGCCACCTTGAGCTTGGTGCCGACGCCATCCATACTGGCCACGAGCACCCGGTCCTTTCCCGGCGCGGCGAAGAACCCGCCGAAGCGACCAATTTCGCCGAGCACTCCGGGCACGCGGGTCGAATGCGCCAAGCTTTTGACTGCGCGGAGCGCCGCCATCTTGGCGTCAATATCCACGCCCGCGGCCGCATAAGCGGATATTCGCTCTTTCCTCATTTAGACGTACCTGCGTATCTGAAAATATTCGCGTCGGATGCTACCGCAAGGACCGGCCGAAGTAAAGCCCAATGCCACGAAAATACCACGAAAATAGCAGTGGACATTTCGGTAGCATAGTTTATAATGCATGTTGAAGAATTGAGCATAAATCCGCCTTGAGCCTGGCTACGCCAAGAAGCTTATGAAAACCATATTCTCCTTGCCATCTCCGAACCCGCGCCGGGTGATTAGGCGGATCGTCCGCCACGGATTAAGGCAAGCGGCTTTTAGCGCCTTGCTCCTGGCCGGCCCGGCCGGGTGGGCCCTGCAACCGAATGAGAGCAGTTCGGTCATTCGCGCGGTCGGCAGCTCTCCCGCTCTGGCTCGCACGCTTGCGCCTGAACAGCAGAGGCTGGCCGCCGCGGCGACCAGTGAAGGCGTGCAGGTCGAATGGAATGTCGGACTGGGAACCCCATTTTCCATCCGGGGCCAGGACTTGGGCGCGCGCCGAGCTTTCTCGGCCGGCAAGGGACTTCGTGCCGCTGCCTTCGCCCAAGCGGAAGCCAGGGCTATTGCGGTGCTGGATAATCTTTCCGGCATCATGGGCATACGGGACGCCCAACAGGAATTTGCCGCCCAAGGAGTCGAGACCGATACCTTAGGCTTCCAGCACGTCCGCGCCAGTCAGACTTACCAGGGCCTGAAAGTATTCGGCGGCAAAGTTATTGTCCACTTCAATCCGGATGGCGCGGCCTATCAGGTCAATGGTCGGTTCGTGCCGGATATTACCGTAGATGTCAACCCGCAAATTACGGCCGACGATGCCCTGCGCCGCGCCACGGAAGATTTGGCGGCGCTGGGCCTGAGCGATGGGGCAATTACAGGTCCGCCGGAACTCGTAATCTTCGCCTATCAAAGCCAACCGCGTCTGGCTTATGCCTTAACCCTCACGGCTACTCCGCCGGAGGCCAACGTCTGGCGCTATTGGATTGATGCCCAGGACGGTGCCGTGCTGCTGCGCTATAACGACATCAAATGGGTGGACATTACCGGCGCCATTCTGACCGGCGAAGGCGGCACCAGCAATACCGTGACCAACTGCGTTTCGGCGGGGGTCACCAATTACCTCTGGAACACAAACTATCACTGGCTCATTTATAATTATTCAAGCAACTCCCTGCTGTATCCCGATGCAACGAATACGGCCTTCCGCACCAGTACTAACTGGATTCCGGAAGACCGCGTGGAAATGTCGGTCGCGGTCAATTTTGACTACACCCAGCGCTACTTTTCAGGCGTGCATGGCCGCAATAGTTACAACACCAATGGGGCAACAGCCTACGCCTATGTGCACGTTTTCGATGATTATGTCAATGCATTCTGGTGGAGCCCGTATGGTTTCTTTTTCGGCGATGGCGATGGCATAATCGCTAACCCGCTTGGGGTGCTGGACGTCGTCGGGCACGAGTTCACCCATGCCGTGACCGAATACAGCGCCAATCTGATTTACGCCTACGAGCCCGGCGCGCTCAATGAATCGTTTTCGGACATTTTCGGCGCCGTCATCGAGTTCTACTATCAGCCGGATAGCCGCACCAATTATCCCAGCAAAGTGGCCGGCAAGGCCGACTGGCTCCTGGGCGAGGATTGCTGGATCTCCGACACGGCCCTGCGCGACATGCGTAGTCCCACTAATTCGGCTACCATAGGCTTAGGCAGCGAGCAGCCCAACCATTACAAGGGTCCCTATTGGTATTCCGGCAGTCTGGATAACGGCGGCGTGCACTATAACAGCGGAGTCCAAAATTATTTCTTCTATCTCTTAAGCGACGGCGGCACCAGCGAATATGGAGGAGTCACCACCATCGTCAGTGGCATTGGCATCACCAACGCGGCACGGGTGGCCTATCGGGCGTTGACGACTTACTGCTATGAATTTACCGATTACACGGAAGTGCGCTCGGCCTGGATCTCGGCCGCCCAGGACCTGAATTCAGCCTGGGTCGCTTCCGTTACTCAGGCCTGGGAAGCGGTTGGTTATGGGGCTAACACCCTGGCCGACCTCGGCACGGCCCTGAACGCCACTTATCTGACCTGGTACACCGGCGGCAACAGTAATTGGTTCGCCCAGACCAATATCACCTATGATGGCGTACTGGCCGCGCAAAGCGGGCCGATCGCTAATTCCCAACAATCCCGGCTGCAGACAACCTTCAGTGGCGCGGGCATATTCTCCTTCTGGTGGAAGGTTTCGTCCGAAGCGAACTGGGACTATCTTCGCTTCTTTATTGACGGACAGGAACAGCGAAAGATCACTGGTGAAGCAAGCTGGTCGTATTACGCCTACACCAACTTGAGCGGCACGCGCACCGCAACCTGGGTTTACACCAAGGACAGCTCCGTCTCCAATGGCTATGACGCTGGCTGGGTAGATAAGGTCGCCTGGGCATCCTCCGACCGGGCGCCCACCTTGCCGCCCATCAGCGCCACGGACGGCGATTACTCCGACCGTATCCGCATCAACTGGTCGGCCATCAGTGGCGCAAACGATTACCTGCTCTATCGCAACACCATCAACAACTCCAACCAGGCCCAGATCATTGTGACCAATACCAGCTCAACTTATGACGACACCGACGTAGTGCCGGGCGCGTTGTATTATTACTGGATGCAAGCCGA
>JACPGN010000082.1 GCA_016182435.1 Lentisphaerota bacterium
CACGGTCACGTAGAAATGCGGCATCGTGGTGAAGCTCTCGGTCAGCCGCCGGGCTATTGTCTGGCGCATCCTGTTCAGCGGCTTGGGTTTTTCCGCGATCGCCTGGCGGATCATTTCCACGGTGAGGCGCTCTTGCTCATTAGCGCGCGGCACAGCCAGGATATCAATATCATTTTCGCGGGCCAGCCCCAAAGCCGCCGGCGTGATCTTGAGCGCGGCATAGTTGCGCGTCTCCAGATAAGCCCGGACATCTTTTTCGACTATCCGCCCATCCGGGCCGGCGCCGGCAATGCGCTCGGCACTGATGGCGCATTCACGGATCAAGCGCCGCGCTCGGGGGGAGATGGGGACGGACGACGGACGACAGACGACAGATGACGGATGACGGACGACGGACGACGGACCCGCCGTCGCTCCCGGAGCTATGGCGGGCAGGCCCTCCTTCGCCAAGGCGCTACGGAGAGCAGGCGCCGGAGGGACAGCGACGGCAGACTCGGCTGCAGGCCGGGACAATGGTAGCGGCTTCACTTCCGGGATTTGGTCGCCGGGCGAGCCGATGAAGGCTACGGGGATCATAACCGGAACGGTCTCGCCTTCGGCTACGATAATTTTAAGGAGGGTGCCCTCGAAGAAGCTTTCGATTTCGAGAACGGCCTTGTCGGTTTCGATTTCGAAGAGGATCTCGCCCCGCGTTACCAGATCGCCCTCGCGTTTACGCCACTTGACCAGCGTGGATTCTTCCACGGTCTGGCCCAGTTTCGGCATGATGACTGTTTGAACCATGACCAGTTTTCCTGACACCTGCTCAGCGAATCCAAAGATATTTTTTCCGCCAGGCGCGGATCCGCACAGGCGGAACCACTGATGTCACGGATGACACTGATATTAGCCCAACTACCAACCCGTTTAATTATCTACATCTCTCTTTGTTATCCGTGCCATCCGTGTAATCAGTGGTGAATGGTTTTACAAAATCTTTTTCGCGGCCGCGACGATATCCTGGGCATTGGGCAGGAAGGCCGCTTCCAGTATGTGTGATTGCGGGGCGATGCCATCCTTGGCGCCGACCCGCAAGACCGGCGCATCCAGGTCATCAAAGGCCTGCGCCATGATGTTGGAAGCAACTTCGCCGGTAAAACTGCCGATATTGACCGACTGACTGGCGACAACGCAGCGACCGGTCTTGCGGACGGAAGAAAGCACGGTATCCATGTCGAGTGGGACCAGGCTGCGCAGGTCAACCACCTCGGCGCTGACGCGCAACTCGGTGGCCAGAATTTCAGCGGCCTTGAGGCAGTCCTGCACGGCGGGACCCCAGGCTACCAGGGTGATATCCGCGCCTTCGCGCTTGATATCGGCCAGGCCCAACGGCACCAGATATTCGGTCTCCGGGACCGGCCCCTTGAGGCCATAGAGCAGTTGGGATTCAACAAACATGACCGGATTATTGTCGCGAATGGCGGTCTTCAGCAGGCCCTTGGCGTCATAGGGCGTGGCGGGATAGACCACGTAGAGGCCCGGAATATGGGCGAACACGGATTCCAGCGTCTGGGAATGCTGGCCGCCATAACCCTTGCCGCCGCCGACTGAGGCGCGAATAACCAGCGCAATTTCAACATTTGCCCCGGACATGTAATGCCACTTGGCCGCCTGATTGCTGATCTGGTCGGAGGCCATCAGGGCGAAATCCATGTACATGAGCTCCACGACCGGCCGCAGACCAACCATCGCCGCCCCAACCGCCGTGCCGCAGATGGCGGCTTCCGAGATCGGAGCGTTAAACACGCGCTCGCGGCCGAAGGCCTCCAGCAGGCCCTTGGTCACCTTGAAGGCCCCGCCATAATCGGCCACGTCTTCCCCGTAATGGATTACGCGATTATCGCGCAGCATTTCCTCGACCAACGCTTCCTTGATGGCATCTTTGTAGGTGAGCTCGCCGTTAAGGCGCTTGATGACCGGCAATTCCTTGACAATCTTCGTCCGGCGCGCCGCCTCCGGCACTGGTTCGCCGGTGGTGTTCGTGTACATATATTTAATCACATCGGCCGGCGCGGGATCGGGCGCGGAGGAGGCGGCCAAGGCGGCGCGCGCCAGGCGGAGGCGCACTTTCTGCTCCAACTGGGCTAAGGCGCCTTTGTCCAGGACTCCCGCTTCCAGCACCTGGCGCGAAAACAGCGCGATGGGGTCAACGCCTTTCCAGGCGGCTTCTTCGTCCTTGGTGCGGTATTCCGTGCGCGGGTCGGTCAGCGAGTGCCCATAATAGCGATATGTGTTGACCTCGATCAGGTAAGGTCCCTGGCCTTGCCGGCAACCCGTGGCCGCGCGCAGCACAGCATCACGCACCGCGAGCACATCCATGCCGTTAACCACTTCGGCGTGCATGTTATTATCGGCAAAGCCGGCCGCGCGGCGCGCCAGGGTCGCGACGCCGCTAACTTCCTCGAGAGCGCGCCCGGTCATGCCATAGTGATTATTCTGGATCAGGAAAATGACCGGCAGGCCGAAGGAATGCCGCGTAAGCTCGTTGGTGAACTGGCCCATGGTCGCCCAATTGAGTGATTCCAGCACCACGCCGTTACCAAAGGCGCCGTCCCCGGCAAAACAGCAGACCACGCGCGAGTTCTGCAAGTAGCGGCAGGCCGTGGCCGCGCCGGTGGCAATGGGCACGCCGCCGCCGACGATGGCGTTGGCGCCAAGGTGGTGAAGCGTGAAATCGGCAATGTGCATGCCGCCGCCACGCCCTTTACAGTAGCCGCTTTCCTTGCCGAAGAGCTCGGCCGCGGTCCGGAAAATATGGTCCTCGAGCACAGCTTCCAGGAGTCCCCCGCGCGTCGTGGCGGCGCAGGGCGGCACGCGACGGCGGAGCGCCGCATCGTCCATCGCGCGCAGGGCCACGCAGCCCTTGGCAATGCTGTCGCCATGGCCGCGGTGCGTGCTGGTAATGTAATCGGCGCCCTCAAGGCCGGCACAGGCGCCGACGGAAGCAGCCTCCTGACCGATGGAAACATGGGTCGGTCCGCGGTAGTTGAAATTCGGCAAGGGCTCGTAAGCGCCGGCGCGGAGCTTGACAATCATTTCCTCGAACTCTCTGATCGCCAACATATCTTCCAGGAGCTCGATCGCCTGGGTGGGACGCAGGCCGCCGGCAGCCAGTTCGCCGGAAAGGGTGCCTTTGAACTGATAGCAGGGGATAACGCCGCACTGCAGGACCGCGGGGCTGAAGTCGGGCCGAAGATTGCTTAAATAATTCGGCATAAACCCTTGTTCCCTCTTCGCGCGGCAGTGACTGATATATGAACAACCGCTATGAAAAACAAGATGATTACCACGGATAGCACTGATATGGAATTGGGCCGGCTTTTTCCATCCGTGTTATCAGTGTAATCAGTGGTTGGTTTCTTGGGTTGCGGGTATAGCCCGCCTTAGATCGGGAAGGCAAAGCGCCGCAAGCCTGGCAGCAGGCTGAGGGACAAGTCAGGCCTTAGGCAAGTTTCGCGCCTGCGAAAAATCAATTTCGGCCACAAGCTTTCCTTCGGCTATTTCCCTCAGCACGATATCTTCGATATCCTCATTAGGATTTTCCACCTTGACCAGCGGGCGATCCCCGACCACCAACTGTTTCACCCGCTTGGACACCATGTTGATCAGCACGGACGCATTAGGAACGCGCCGTTTAGCCGCTTCCAAGTTGTTCAAATTCATTCCTCCCCCATAAAAAAGACGGTAGTATAGAAGGTTGCTGCCGGCCAAGCAAGTGTTTTTGTGGAAAAAAAGTAACCCGTCAGTTATTGGGGGGTGATTGTCATTCCCGACCTGATCGGGAATCCACGTTGTAGCCGCGAGACGATAGGCTCGCGTCCTGGTGCTGTGGCGACCTATAGCCCCAATCACTGAGGGGTTACCCTAAAAAAAACGGCGGCCCGGCCCGGGAAAGAGATCCCGGGCGAGCCGCCGAAGAAACCAATCTTGATAGCAGTTTAATACATGTCTTCCATGCCGCCGCCATGCGGGCCGGGCATCGGGGCCGGCTTTTCCTTTTCCGGAATATCCGTCACCATGCACTCCGTGGTCAGCAATAACCCGGCGATACTGGCGGCATTCTGGATGGCGAAGCGCGTCACCTTGGTCGGATCAATGACGCCATCCTTGATCAGGTCGGAGTATTCCGCCGTCGCCAGATTGTAGCCGAAACTGCCCTTGTTCTTCTTGACCTCGGCCACGACAATCGAGGCATCAATCCCCGCATTGGCCACCAACTGGCGAATCGGCGATTCCAGCGCGCGGTTGACGATCTGCACGCCGATAGCTTCATCGCCCTTGGCCTCGACCTTTTCCAGGGCGCCTTGACAGCGCAGCAACGCTACGCCGCCGCCGGCAACCACGCCTTCTTCCACGGCGGCACGGGTCGCATGCAAGGCATCCTCGACGCGCGCCTTCCTTTCCTTCATTTCGGTTTCCGTGGCCGCGCCCACGTTAATCACCGCCACGCCGCCCGCCAGTTTGGCTAGACGCTCCTGCAGTTTTTCGCGATCGTAGTCCGAGGTGGTTTCCTCGATCTCCTTGCGAATCTGCGCGACGCGGCCCTGGATGGCCGAAGTCTTGCCGCCGCCTTCGATGATCGTGGTGTTTTCCTTGTCCACGGTCACCCGTTTGGCGCGGCCCAGGTCATCAATCTTCACGTTTTCCAGCTTGATGCCCAGGTCTTCGGTCAGGCACCGGCCGCCGGTCAGAATGGCAATATCTTCCAGCATGGATTTGCGCCGGTCGCCGAAGCCGGGCGCCTTGACCGCGCAGGCAGACAAGGTGCCGCGCAGGCGGTTGACCACCAGGGTCGCCAGCGCCTCGCCTTCCACTTCTTCGGCAATGATCAGCAAGGGCTTGCCGGCCTTGGCTACATTCTGTAACAGCGGCAGGAGGTCCTGCAAACTGGAGATCTTCTTTTCATAGATCAGGATGTAGACATCTTCCAGTAAGGCTTCCATCGTCTCGGCGTTGGTGACGAAGTAAGGCGAAAGGTAGCCCTTGTCGAACTGCATGCCTTCAACAACGTCAAGCGTCGTTTCGATGGTCTTGGCTTCCTCAACCGTCACGGTGCCATCCTTGCCGACCTTGTCCATGGCGTCGGCGATGATTTCGCCGATCTTCGTGTCGCCATTGGCCGAAATGGTCGCCACCTGGGAGATTTCCGTGTGCTCCTTGACCTTCTTGCTCTGCTTAGCCAGGGCATCCACAACGGCCTCAACCGACTTGTCAATACCGCGCTTCAAAGCCATGGGATCGGACCCGGCGGTCACGTTCTTCAGGCCTTCGCGATAAATGGCTTCGCTCAAGAGCGTCGCCGTGGTCGTGCCGTCGCCGGCCACGTCGCTGGTCTTGCTGGCCACTTCGCGCACCATCTGGGCGCCCATGTTTTCAAACGGGTCCGCCAGCTCGATCTCCTTGGCCACCGTGACACCGTCCTTGGTGATGGTTGGAGAGCCGAACTTCTTGTCCAGAATGGCGTTGCGTCCGCAGGGGCCCAGGGTAACCTTGACGGCGCGACTGAGTTTCTCCACGCCGCGCAAAATCGCCTGGCGGGCCTCGGCGTTGTATTTCAACTGCTTGCCTTTGTCTGCCATAGTAGCTGTCTCCTCTTTATTTGTTTCCCGCCCCGACCTCTCGGAGAGCCGGGGTGATTTTATTGTTAACTTGCGATAATGCCGAGGATGTCATCCTCGCGCACAATTTGATATTCGATCTCGTCAATCTTGACTTCGGTGCCGCCGTATTTCGGCAGTAACACCAGATCGCCTTTTTTCACATTCATGGGAATCAACTTTCCGGCATCGTCCCGCTTGCCGGGGCCGACGGCAATTACCTTGCCCTGCATCGGTTTTTCCTTGGCGCTGTCGGGAATGATAATGCCGCCTTTCTTGACTTCCCCTTCCTTCTCCGGCTCAATCAGAACACGATCTGCTAACGGCTGAATTTTCATGTAACCACTACCCTCCTTTGTTTGGTTTATTGCCTGGCAATGCTGCGGCCTTTACCCGAACTCTCCGCAAGTTAATGCTCATTTCTTGTCATCCACCATCTCGAAATCCGCGTCAATGGCGTCATCGGGGCCCTTGCCTGGTCCTTCGCCCTGTCGCGCCCCTTGGCGGGATTCATCGCTTGGCGCCTCTTCCGGGGGCTGCTGCTGGCGAGCATCTTTGGCGCGCGCATACAGGTCGGCGGATACGGATTGCATTTCGGTATTGAGCGCTTCCATGGCGCTGCGCAGCTCCGCGCTTTCTCCGCCCTTAATGGCCGCTTTAAGTTTCTCGATGGCCGCTTCAACGGCAGCCTTGCGGGTCGCATCAATCTTGTTGCCCTGTTCCTTGAGCAGTTTCTCAGTCTCATACACTGTGGCGTCGGCCCGGTTCTTGAGCTCAACCTGCTCACGACGCTGCTGGTCATCGGCGGCGTGCTGTTCGGCGTCCTTAACCATTTTCTCAACTTCACTCTTTTCCAGGCCGCTCGAAGCGGTGATCGTAATTTTCTGTTCCTTGCTGGTGCCGAGGTCCTTGGCGCTCACGTGCAGAATGCCGGTGGCGTCAATATCAAAGCCGACTTCAATCTGCGGCATGCCCCGCGGCGCCGGCGGAATGCCATCCAGGTGAAAGCGCCCAATGGACTTGTTGTCCCCGGCCATCTTGCGCTCGCCCTGGAGCACATGGATTTCCACCGAGGGCTGGTTGTCCGAAGCCGTGCTGAAAATTTCGCTCTTGCGCGTGGGGATAGTGGTATTGCGTTCGATCAGGGTGGTGAACACCCCGCCCAGGGTTTCGATACCCAAACTCAAGGGCGTCACATCCAGGAGCAACACATCATGCACCTCGCCCTTCAAGACGCCGGCCTGGATCGCCGCGCCGACGGCAACCACTTCATCGGGATTGACCCCTTTGTGCGGATCTTTGCCGAACAGCTCCTTG
>JACPGN010000083.1 GCA_016182435.1 Lentisphaerota bacterium
AGCTCATGCGCATCGGCCGGGCCGCGCAAAATTGGCAGAAGCTGTGTCCGTCCGACGACCAATACCGCGAATTCTTTGCCGTGCTGGAGCAAAAAAAGGCGCTCTATAACGGGCGCATGAAGGTGTTTAACTATCCGTATGACGTGATCGAAGAACTGCGCTACCGGCTCGCGGCGCCCGCGGCCAGCCTGCTCGTGCTGCCTAACGGCAAGGTGAAACTGATCGGACCCCTGCCCTTTATATGCGGCGACCTGACCGTTATGCCGCTCACCCAGGTCTGGCGCAACTACAAGAAAGCCTGGAAGGATAAGCGCGTCACCGAGTTTGCCGCAAGAGTCCTCAAGAATCCCGCGCTGGTCGCCGAGGCCAACCGCTGGAGAGAATTGTGAGCATCCGGCTACCCGAGCTGCTGGCTTGCCTGGCCACGGCAACCGGCGCCCTACGCTATCGGTTCTTCCTGGTGGCCGGCATATTTCCTTATCTCCTGGGTGCGGCGGTTGCCTACCGGACTGGCGCACCCACGGATTGGTGGCTGCTGTCTGTGGGATTAGCCGGTGTTCTCGCCATCAGCGCGGGCATCGAGGGGCTGAACGAATACTTCGACAAGCTAATTGGCACCGATCGAGTTTTTGAATTAGGCCCGTCAGCCGACGGGCAATTAAAAACTGTAGCCGGCCTCGCTGAGGCCGGTCCGGGGTCGGCGACCCCGGCTACAACATTGAAATTCCTTAACGTTGAATTAGCCCAGCACCCTAAGGCCCACTGGCCTTTGCCGGTAGGGCTCGCCGGCTTTGGCGTTGCCTTGCTGATCGGCATATATCTGACTTGCCTGCGCGGCTGGCCGATTCTGGCGTTGATGCTCTTTGGCGGGGCGGCGGCCCTCTCGTATCTTTGCCCAGGCGTCCATTTATCCTACCGCGGCCTGGGCGAAACAGTCATTACCCTCAGCTACGGGTGCGGCTTGACCCTGGGCGGCTACTATCTGCAGGCCGGCCGCTTGAGCTGGAGCTGCGTGTGGGCATCCCTGCTGCCCGCCTTGCTGATTCTGGCCATGACGCTGGCTAACGAGGTCCCCGACTATCACGGCGACCGGCTGGTCGGCAAGCGCAATATCGTCGTCCGCATCGGTCAGCGGGGCGCGGCGCGTCTCTATGGCATCGTCACGGCCTCATGTTTTATCCTATTACTCATCGGACTACTCGCCGGCATTTACCCGCCGTTGCTGGGCTGGGCTTTTCTGCTGGCGCCGCTTGCGTTTGCGAATGGCCTGGCGGCGCTGCGGCTTTATGACGCGCCGGCGCAATTTTGCCGGGTTATCCGCGGCGCTATGCTCCAGTATGTTCTTGTCACTCTGCTTGCAGCCATAAGTTATGTCTGGGGCGCCTGAACTCGGCGCTGCTGCCAAGCGCAACTTGGTCCGCGGCTGTAGCCGCGCTCGTTGAGCGCGGTCCTGGTTTCAATTTCGAATTCCGGCCTCCCCGAGGCCGGCTACAGAAATTTGTCCGAATACAACGGCGCACGGAAGATGCGCGCCTGTCGGCAAGTTCAGCCTGGGCGCAAGACTTGACCACCATGGGTAATGAATGCTAAAAAATCTGCCAGAAAGAGCAAGTTGCCATGAAGCACAACCAAAGTAATACCCGTTTTCAGGCCAGGCATCAATTAGGCCCCGAAGCGGGGCAACTGTTATTCCCTCTCCATCGGGAGAGGGTTAGGGTGAGGGGCTTCCGTCGTGACCTCCCCTCACCCCCGCCCTCTCCCCAGGGAGAGGGCACAGGATTGTCCACCGTAGGCGGATCCGCCAATGGCGGAAAATTCCTATGCTTAAAGTTAAGCTCAAGCCCATGGGGGCGGAGAGTTGTCTGGGTTGTCCTCGTCGTCGGCGCGGCCATGGCCGGCTTTTGTACTTTGTTCAATGCGACCGCGGCCGAGTTCGAAACCACGACTTGGAGTAAATACAACAACGTTACTCCGACCAACTCGGACACGACCTCGACCGGCGGCCGCATCCCCCTCGGCACCAACGGCAAAGGCGATGATGTCCATAATAATAGCTCGGCAGTAATAAAGGTGGGCAGCACTTACAGAATGTGGCATATGGGCTATGATGGCGCCAACTGGCGCATCTATCTTGCTACCAGCCTATCGCCCGCCGGCACGCTTCTCTCATTCCATTAAAGGAATGGCAGGACCTGAAGGTCTTTTGGGCACTGATTACGGGCAATCCCACAGCCCTTTCCGACGCGTTTTGCTGTCATAGGTCATAAGCGTGATGATCTGTTGTATGAGCATATCTCCTCACAAGCTGGAACATCGTTTGCAAACGCTAGGCCGCCGGAGCGCCCTGCATCGGCAGGAGGCTGAAATCCTGCGCGACATGGCGCGCGCGGAGCGCCCCGAGGTGGCGCTGCGTCTGAACTTTCTGGAACGGTATTTGCCCGTGCCGCCGGGGGGGGCGCTGACCGGGCGGGAGTCGCTGATCGGCTCGGCGGCGGATATCGCGGCGGCGCGGCGGCGGATGAAATCGGACCCTATCTCCATCCGACTCGCGCAACGACTGGCGGCGGAAACGCGCGGCTATCTGCGCGTCGGCGGTCCCAACTGGATTGATTGGCGGACGCGGCGGCGAGCACGGCTTTGGGCCACGCGCGGGGCACATTGGACATTCGCCACCGCATTGGACAGTCTCGCCTGGACCTGGCGTTTTCACGGAACGCGCGCGTGCGCTGAGGCCGCACGGGGCATTCTGCTCACATTGGCGCGCACGCGCCACGGCTGGCGGCCGCTGGGCTGCAACTATGGCAATCCTTACCAGGGCTGGCTGAACGATAACTTGCTCGATCTGGGCCATGCTACCCAGATGCCGGCTATCGCCTACGATGCGGTGCGGCCGCTGCTGACGCCCGCGGAGCGCGCGGAGATCGCGGCCTATTTCGAGCCTTTCTTTTATCGCGCATTGAGCCATCGGTATTACGGCATAGCCCACCCGGGCCACAACTTCGCGCCGGTCGGATTCGGCGGCGCCGGGTTGCTGGCGCTGGCGTTGTGGGAAGATATTCCGCCCGAACGCCGCCTCGTCCTGGGCGAGGCGCTGGCTTGGGCGGAAGCCTATGCGCGCTTCACGCTCGACACCGTCGGCGGCAGCGACGGCGCGGCGGTAGAGGGTTCGGCCTACGGCTCCGCCTCGCTCCGTTATACCGCCCTATTCGCCGAGGGTCTGCGCCGCCGGTG
>JACPGN010000096.1 GCA_016182435.1 Lentisphaerota bacterium
CTCGCCCGCCAACGGCTGGATGGAGCCGACCGCGAAGCCGTGTTTTACTCCTCGTTGCCCGAGATGGTCCGCTTGGGCAAGCTGGACGCCCTGGCCATAGGCACCCGGTGCGACACGCACGCGCCCTATGCCGTAGAGGCTCCCCGTTATGACCTGCCGCTCTACTTGGAAAAGCCCGTGGCCGTTTCCCTGGCACAGGCCCGGCGTCTGGAAAAAGCCTTTGGCAAAAGCAAATGCCCGGTCGTGGTAAGTTTTCCCCTGCGGGTGTCGCCCATTTGCCGGCGGGCTAAACAATTGGTGAATGACAAAAAATTCGGCGAGCCGGTGCATATCCTGGGCTTCAACTACGTGCCCTACGGCACAGTCTACTGGGAACATTTTTACCGCGACTATTCAATTTCCGGCGGTTTGTTTCTGCAGAAGGCCACGCATGATTTTGACTACCTGAGCTACCTCATGGGCTCTACTGTTGTGCGCGTGGCGGCTTGCGCGACGTTCGGCAAAGTCTTTGGCGGCAACAAAGCCGCCGGACTGGTCTGCTCGCGGTGCCGCGAGCAGGAGACCTGCCTGGAAAGTCCGCGCAACCGCGCGCGCAGTGGAGCAGGTCCACACACAAAAGATCACCCCTGCGTGTTCAGCCGGGATTGCGGATCGGTAAAGACAGGCACGAATGAAGACTGCTCCAGCGCCCTGCTGGAATTCGACAACGGCGCGCATGGCGTCTATACCCAGGTCTTCTATTCGCGCAAGGACGCCGCCAGCCGCGGCGCGACCATTAGCGGGTACCGGGGCACAATCAGTTTCGATTGGTACACTAATGCGCTCAAGCTCGTTTGGCACCACGCGCGTTCCGGCAATGCGGTCAAGAGCGGGAGCGGGGCGAGCCACTTTGGCGGCGACATCGAGTTGGCCCGCGATTTTATTGGCGTTATCCGCGGCACAGTCAAGTCGCGCACGCCGATCGAGGCCGGCATTCAGAGCGCCTATGCCTGCCTTGCGGCCCGGGAGTCCGCGCGCACCGGAAAGTTCGTCAAAGTCCGCCAGGTGGTTGCGCGCCGTAGTTAAGCGCCCGGCGGTAATGGGTCAGTCTTTTTAGGGGATCGATCCCAATGGCCTGACGCAAGGTCAGGCCCTACGTAGGGCGCGACCTCGCCTCTGGCGTGGTAAACCTCGTGCCTGCCACGCGGAACGCGTGGTCGCGCCATTTCCCCCATTGACTGACCGAGGCTTGCGCGCAGCCCGGAAAATGCTTGCATTGACCGTCCGCGGCGCCTACAATCACCCCCCTTTTGCTGAACGCAAAGGGCGTGTTGCCCAAATCAAATCCGGCCTCAACGAGGCCGGCTACAGAAAATTTGTAGCCGGGGTCGGTGACCCCGGATTTTTGCATAATCCGGATTTGGGCAAGAGGCCTTCAAATTTAACTGTTTAAACGGGCGAGAACTTATGCATATCGTGGTCTGCATCAAGCAGGTGCCGGATACGTCCGATGTCAAGATCGATCCCCAGACCAATACGCTGGTCCGCGAAGGCGTCGCGGCGATCATCAATCCCTTCGACATGTACGCGATTGAAGAAGGCCTGCGCCTGAAGGAAAAGCTGGGCGGCAAGGTTACCGCGCTCAGCATGGGCCCGCCCCAGGCCGAGAACGCCCTGCGCGACGCCATTGCCCTGGGCGTGGATGCGGGCATCCTGGTCTCCGACCGGGCGTTTGCCGGCAGCGATACCTGGGCCACCAGCTACACGCTCGCCCTGGCCTTAAAAAAAATCGGCGATTACCACGTGATCCTCTGCGGTAAGCAGGCCTCCGATGGCGATACCGCCCAGGTGGGGCCCGGCATTGCCGCCCACCTGGACCTGCCGCAGATTACCTACGTGCGCAAGATCGAAGAAATGACGCCCGAGCACCTCGTCGCCCTACGGCTCCTGGAAGAGGGCAGCGAAGTGATCCGCGCGCCGCTGCCCTGCCTGCTGACGGTCGTCAAGGAAATCAACGAGCCGCGCCTGCCATCGCTGCGCGGCAAGCTCTCCGCCAAGAAAGCGCTGATCACCCATTGGAAAGCGGACGATCTCCAGGGCGAAAAAGCCAACCTGGGCTTGGATGGGTCGCCGACCAAGGTCGTCAAGATTTTTACGCCGCCACCCCGCGCGGGCGGACAGATTTTCAAGGGCGCGCCTGAGGAAATTGCGGCCCAACTGGTCGAGAAACTGAAGGATGCCGTGATTGCCGCTTCGGCCTGAGCGGGAATTTCTCATGGAAAACGATCCTATTGCAGTGCTCAAAGATAAGTGCGTCGGCTGCGGCTTGTGCATCAAGGCTTGTCCGTTTGGCGCCATTACGCTCGTGGGCAAGAAGGCGGTCATTGACCTGGGCAAGTGCAATTTGTGCGGGGCCTGCGTGGAGGCCTGCAAGAAATA